>DQUR01000263.1 GCA_015662175.1 Thermococcus paralvinellae
CGACTCAATTCCAAATATCCAGAAAAACACTGCAAAAAAGTATATGCCGAAAAAGAAATAGGGCGATGAGAAAATGTTGAGTCTAAGCTTTGAAAGGCCATAGATTATCCCACCCCAGAAGAGAAACCAGCAGATGCTCATAAGTGCGTTTATCCAGAGATGTTTTTCCTTTATATGTCCAATCTCATGGGCCAACACTGCCTTTATCTCCTCCTTTTCGAAGTTTTTGATGAGACCGTGGGTCAGGACAACGTAACGATAACCGGGAATTATTCCCGTTACCATGGCGTTTGCACCCCTGTGCTCAGGCTTCCCCTTAACCACTATATCCCTAACCTTAACGCCATACCTTGAGCAGAGCTCTAAGAGCTCCTTCTTAAGCTCTGGGTCAAGATTGTGTGTGGGGCCTATTTTTACGAGGATTACGGGATAGAATGCAAAGAAAAGGAATATTAACACGGAGTATAGCGCAAGGTTGAACCACCATTTGGATGTCAAGCTCTCCGGGAGGTATAGTATGAGTGTGACCCAGATAAACGCAAAAGCAAATATGGGACCTAAAATCAATGCCAGCTCCTCGAGGACATCTTTTTTCTCAATTCTCTCCTTTGTAATCTTCATCCCCACCTTGGCAGCCTCATAGATCACAAGGAATATGGATACCAGCATCGGGAATGTTAGGATGAGCACGAATAGAAGTGCCTTCACAACCTCGGGAAGTGGAAGCGGTTCAACGATGCCTGATGCCCAATCCAAGCCACCGAAGAAGATCGCGGCAACAAAATAAAGTATGGGTCCGGAAAGACACAGAATTCCAGCCTTCATGAGGTTGTACATCTTCTCCTTTTCTGGGATGTCCTTTTGGAGTATTCTCTTTCCCAATATACGCATTACAATGGGGGGTATTACGATGCACATGATACTCGCTGTGAATAGTTCCAGTTTCATGTTAGCATTTAAAGCTTAGGGATTTTTAAGTTTTTAGGGCTTAGTTTTAGATTTAGATTTAGATTTTGTAAAGCTTTCTGCAGATTTTCCGAACTTTTTTCTGGATAAAGCATTTTGTCCCTAACAAACCCTTTTATTAAATGCTTGAAACTTGTTTATAGGGAGCAGTATGGGGAAGAGGGTTGTAATTGCACTGGGAGGAAACGCTATTCTCCAGAGGGGTCAAAGGGGAACCTATGAAGAGCAGATGGAAAATGTCAGGAAAACAGCAAAGCAAATCGTCGATATAATCCTTGACAACGATTATGAAGTTATAATCACTCACGGAAACGGTCCCCAGGTTGGAGCTTTGCTCCTTCACATGGATGCTGGGCAACAACTGTATGGAATCCCGGCCCAGCCAATGGACGTTGCTGGAGCGATGACTCAGGGGCAGATAGGTTACATGATACAGCAGGCTATAACCAACGAGCTTAAGCGGAGAGGAATTTACAAGCCTGTTGCAACGGTTGTAACCCAGGTTTTGGTTGATAAAAACGATCCGGCTTTTCAAAATCCATCCAAGCCAGTCGGGCCATTCTACGATGAGGAGACAGCCAAAAAGCTTGCCAAAGAGAAGGGATGGGTTATTGTGGAAGATGCAGGTAGGGGATGGCGTAGGGTTGTTCCATCACCGGATCCTAAGGATATAGTTGAGAGGGACGTAATCAGGGATTTGGTTGAGAAGGGTTTCATCGTGATTGCTTCTGGTGGTGGGGGGATTCCCGTCACAGAGGAAAACGGGGAACTTAAAGGGGTTGAAGCTGTCATTGATAAGGACCTGGCTGGAGAAAAGTTGGCTGAGGTTGTTAACGCTGATATTTTCATGATCCTCACGGATGTGAATGGTGCCGCCATTAATTATGGAAAGCCGAATGAAAAGTGGCTTCATAAAGTTACGGTTGATGAGCTTAGAAAGTATTACGAGGAGGGACACTTCAAAAAGGGTAGCATGGGGCCCAAGGTTTTGGCGGCAATGAGGTTTGTTGAGTGGGGTGGTGAAAGGGCTGTCATTGCCGCACTTGACAGGGCAGTTGAAGCACTTGAAGGCAGAACCGGAACCCAGGTTGTTAAAAGGTGAGATTTTTGGTGCTTTTAACTGTTTAAAGCATTATCTTCCTTTTAATGTCGGGAAGCTCATCGTAAATAACTTTACCCTGGTGGTTTTAGGTTAACCAAATTTATAACCCTCCCTTTGGAGCCAAAAAGTTTTTATTTACTTCTCACTTTTCACATAG
>DQUR01000250.1 GCA_015662175.1 Thermococcus paralvinellae
GACACTACTACGAGAATGGCAGAAGGAAAAACTCTAAGATTGAGCTATACCTAAACATCGATGAAAAGAACGTTAAGGAGAAAGTGAAGAGGTACCTCATTGAACTTTTTGGTTTAGAACCCAAAGAGTTGGTTAAGGAAGAACAGCATGAGGTTACACTCATCATACCCTCCACAAAAATTGTAAAGTTCTTGGAGCTAAATAGTCTCAGTAAGGATAAATCCGAGAATATAACTGTTCCTGAACTAATCTTCCGCAGTAGGCCGAGTGTTATGGCAGCATTCTTAGCAGGATTTTTCGATGGAGATGGGACAATTGATCAGCACTATAGGATTGTCCTGAAGTCCATCTCGGAACGTTTCATCAAGGAAACCCAGCTTCTCTTCATGGCACTTGGTATAATCACGAGCGTTCAGGAATACGAGCCTAAGGAAGATGCCCATAGAAAGGTTTACACTCTTAGGGTGCAGACGAGAGATATGAAAATTAAGGCTTTCGAGAAGTTTGTTGAATCAGTTAAACTTGCAACAATTAAGGAGCGGGCTTTAAGGACTCTGGAAGAGAACGGAAAGAATAAGAAGTATTCTTTCCCCTTCAATGCAGTCTATAAAATTAAGAAGCCCGAAATTCGTGCTAAGATTCAGAGAGACTACAAGCTTCTTTCGTATAATTCAAAAGTTACACACAGGACGTTTGTCAGAAGGGTTCTTGAACTGAAAGATGAACTCGGTCTTGATAAGGAGGAAGTCAAGTATTTTACAATGTTGTCAAAGCTATATCCTGTAAAAATATCAAAGATAGAGTCTCTTGGAGTTCAGAAGGTCTATGATATTCAGGTTAAGGGTGTCCATCTCCTCACAGGGAACGGTATTTATACCTCCAATAGTGGCCCAGTTTCATTCATGCACCTCATAGATGCGGTTAGCGATGTAATAAAGCAGGGTGGAGTGAGAAGAGGAGCAAACATGGGAATTCTTGAGGTCTGGCATCCTGATATAGAGAAGTTCATTCATGCTAAGGAACAGAACGTAGGAACCAACGTTTTAAGCAACTTCAACATTAGTGTGGGCATCTGGGAGGACTTTTGGGAAGCTTTGAAAGAGGGTAAGAAATATCCACTAATCAATCCAAGAACGGGGAAGAAAGTTAGAGAAGTTGATCCCAAAGCCCTCTTTGAAGAATTAGCCTATATGGCATGGGCAAAAGCTGATCCAGGTGTCGTGTTCTTTGACATAATCAATAAGAGAAACGTCCTTGAAAAGGCAAAAGGTGGAAAGATAAGAGCGACCAATCCCTGTGGAGAAGAGCCTCTCTACGAATACGAATCATGTAATCTTGCTTCCATAAACCTGGCAAAGTTCGTAAAATATGATGAGAGCGGAAGGCCATACTTCGACTGGGATGAATATGCCCACGTAATTCAAAAAGTTGCCAAATACCTCGACAACTCCATAGATGTCAACAAGTTCCCTCTCCCAGAGATTGACTACAACACTAAGCTCACCAGAAGGATAGGTGTTGGAATGATGGGCTTAGCTGATGCTCTCTTCAAACTCGGCATTCCTTACAACAGCAAGGAAGGGTTTGACTTCATGAGGAAAGTCACTGAGTATCTCACGTTCTACTCTTACAAATACTCGGTTGAAGCAGCGAAGAAGAGAGGAACTTTTCCCCTCTACGATAAGAGTGATTATCCTGAAGGAAAGCTCCCGGTTGAGGGATTCTACCACAGGGAAGTCTGGAACCTACCATGGGATGAGCTTGCTGAAGAAATTAAGAGGTATGGGGTCAGAAACGCAATGGTCACAACCTGTCCACCAACTGGAAGCGTTAGTATGATTGCAGATACGTCAAGTGGGATTGAGCCAATATTTGCTCTGGTTTACAAGAAGAGCGTAACTGTTGGCGAATTCTATTACGTTGATCCGGTTTTTGAGGCTGAACTCAAGAAGAGAGGTCTCTACAGCGATGAACTGCTGGCAAAGATAAGCAACAATTATGGCTCAGTGCAGGGACTTGAGGAAATTCCAGAGGATATGCAGCGCGTGTTCGTTACGGCAATGGACATCCACTGGCTCGACCACATTCTGGCCCAGGCATCAATACAGCTCTGGCTTACGGATTCGGCGAGCAAAACCATAAACATGCCCAACGATGCAACGGTTGAGGATGTCAAGGCTGCTTATCTCCTGGCATATAAGCTGGGCTGTAAAGGCGTGACAGTTTATAGAGACGGTTCGCTAAGCGTTCAGGTTTACAGCGTGGAGGGCGAGAGAAAGAAAAGAGTGCCTGCAAAGCCAAGCGAATACGCAAAGAAAATCCTAGAGAAAATCATTGAAAAGGAGCCGTGGCTTAAGAAGTTCGTTGATGTTGAGGCAATACTCAACGGGACGAATGGGAAGGGCCCATCATTTAAGCTTAATCTGACCGTTGAGGTTCCCCATCAGAAGACTAAAAAATCTGAAGCGCAGAGTGGTGTTTGCCCCGTTTGCGGTGCCAAAACTGTTTTTGAGAGTGGTTGCGAGGTTTGCAAGAACTGTGGCTGGAGCAGGTGTGTTATCTCGTGATTTCTTTTATCCTGAAAAAGTGGAAAAATATTTATTTAACTTTAATTATTATAGTTTATAGGTGAGCCAAGGTGTCAACCAGATACGGTTTTAATAACCTGTTGGACATTGTTGATCA
>DQUR01000110.1 GCA_015662175.1 Thermococcus paralvinellae
AAGAGGATTTGAGCCCAGAGTCAAAAAAGTTGGGTTAATTGCCGGTGGAATTGGATTCCCCCATTATGTGCTCATGCAAAGTATTACAGGAAACACTTCGAGAAAATTGTCTTGATCTATGGAGCAAGAAGCAAAGATGAATTCGCAATGCTTGACGTTGGGTGTTATGATGAAATCCCTCTGACAACTGATGATGGAAGCTTGGGAATTAAAGGCTTTCCATCAGATGTTTTAGCTGAGAGAAAGGAAAAATTTGATTATGTTTACACCTGCGATCCCAAGATCATGATGGCAAAAGTTCTTGACATTATGGACTTTAAGAACGTTCAAGTTTCAGCTGAGAGGTACATGAAGTGTGGAATTGGTGTCTGCGGAAGCTGTGCTCTTGGGGAATACCTCGTGTGCAAAGATGGACCTGTGTTTCATGGAGAACAGCTCAAGAATACAGAGCTTGGAAAATTCAAGAGACTGCCAGATGGAAGGATTTTGACATATGATTAGTTACGTCACCAAAAAATGTGGCAATTAACTTTTTAATACCATCACAAACTCTCTTGTAAGGTGAGAAAAGTGAAATATTCATGGAAAGAATTAGCGAGAAAAATGGGGATTGAAGTTGAGATATTGGAAAATAAAGAAGCTAAAGAGTTAAAGAAGTTTGTCGATGAGCTGATGGTTCCAACTCACTGCCAGTTCTGCCAAGGGTTGGATTTAAGCATCGAAAATCCCGTCCATCATCCCTCTTACGAGCTAACCCCGGCTTGTAATCATGACTGCATCTTCTGCTATTCAAATGTGGCCGTAAAATTAGGAAAAGCACCAAAGCCAGGCTACTATGGCTGGGAAAATCCAAGGGCGATAACAATTTCACAGTATGGGGAACCCCTGCTCTCACCAAGAATTGTTGAGGTTAATAAGATGCTTCGCAGAAGATTTCCGGAGGCCAGGTTGGACCTGCAGACAAATGGAAGCCTTTTAACAGAGGGACTCTGGCAAAAGCTCGATTTCGATATAGTCATGATAAGCTTGGATGCAGCGAGCAGGGAAAAGCACAAGATGATTACGAATGCTGACACTTTTGACAACGTCGTCAACGCGCTCAGAATAGTTGGTGCTGATAAAAGCGTCCGTTCAATTGTGAGAACAATCTTTATGCCAGGAATAAATGATGAGGATATTCCAAAGATAGCCGAATTAGCAGCTTCACTCGGAGTTGATGAGATGATGCTCCAGCCCCTAACGGTTCATAAGCTCAATGAAGAGAGGCTTAGAAAAGCAGGCCTGGATTTCGAGAGAGCTGAAAGTATTAGAGAGTTACTCAAGGTAGCAATGGGAGCTAAAAAATATATAGATGTGAGAATAAGTGGCTGTTTGTTAGTTCAGCTCAAAAAGATGGACGCCTTAACGCTCTACAACATTTATAAAATTTCAAAAGAAATATCCCCTTTAGTTAAAAGGAAGAAAATGGGAATAAAAGCAAAGCTTAGATAACCTTTTAAACTCCCTTTCTTTCTTCTTATCATGCTTACATGCTCACTCTGCATAAACAACGAGAAGACATCAAAAATCAGAATTATTGGAGAAAAGCCCATCTGCAAGGAATGCCTGGTTTACCTCAAGCACAAGCCTGATAGAAGCAAAATTAGGGCTAAGCTTAATGATCTTATGGACAATGTTGATAAAGCCATTGTGGCCTTTTCTGGGGGCAAGGACAGCACAGTTGCACTATATCTGGCCAAGGAAGACTATAAAGTGCCGGAGCTTGAAGCAGTTATAATTGACCACGGCTTCATGGCAAAGAAAGCAATTGAAAATGCCAAAAGAGTGGCAGAATACCTGGATGTCCCTTTCGTCATTCTGCGTTATGATTATTCTGACATCTTCCGTGAAGCTCTCTTAAAGGCCCAATCGCCATGCAGGAGGTGTTCAAAGAGAATTATGGAAAAGCTCAGGAAGTATGCTTTGGATAGGGGAATCAAATACATAATCACTGGCCACGAGTTACCCTTTGGTCATCATCCTTACCGTCCGATGTCCGGTGGAATAATTCAAATCAGGCTTTTAAGCTTGATGAGTGAAAGAGAGAGACTTGAAATTCTGAAAAAGCTACCTTTTGAGTTTCCAACGCTCTCTGGCTATACAACCAATTGCCTGATTTTGGGCCCTGCATTGGAGAGATATTATGAAAAACACGGCTTCAGCTTTGAGCATAGGAGAATAGCAGCTTTGGTTAGATATGGACTCTTAGACAAGGAAAAAGCTTTAGAAAAGGTGAAAAAGCCGGAAGTTCCGGAGGAGATAAAGAGAGAGGTTTATAAGCGTTTAAACCTAAAGGAGATGCTTTAACTTTTTCTTAGCAATCTCAAGCACTTTCTCCGGTTCAACCTTAAAGCCTCCACCTTTAGCTAAAACTTCACTGCCCCCTCCACTACCGCCTGTCTCCTCGAGGACTTCTCTCAAAAGCTCCCTCATTGAAACACCCTCAACACCCCTGTTCTTTGCAAGTATCACATAGTTCCTTCCAACAACCAAGGCAATCGTGTTTGGATTCTTATCGACCAAATAGACCACAAAAGCTTGGGCATCTTTCATATCAAGCTTCTCCACTGTGCCAACGATTTTAGTTCCCTTAACTTCTTCAGATTCCTTTAAAAGTGCCTTAGCCTTCCAGTCCCACAGCTTAAGCCTCAAAGCCTTTTTCTCCTCTTCAAGCTTCTCAATCTCGCTTTTAAGTTCCCTAACCCTCTCAACTAATGGTCTGTTCTTATTTGGCATCTCATCCAAGCTTTCCCAGTAATCAGCCAGAAGATTGTTTAGGTATTTAATGACTCTATTTCCAGCCACAAACTCTATGCGCCAGAGTTTCCTGTCCTTCCTGTAGAAACGGAGCACCTTAATAAAACCCACCTCCCCAGTGTTCTTCACGTGAGTTCCGCCACAGGGAGTTCTATCAATGTCTCCAATTGTCACTATCCTTATCCTGTCCGTAACCTTGCTCACGTGCTTGCGAAGGGTATGGAGTATTTCCTCCGAGAGATATTTAAACTCCTCAACCTTTACGGGAATTGCTTCCCTGATGATACGGTTTGCTTCCAGCTCCACTTGTGTTATCATTTCCCAGTTGAGCTCGCCGTCGACTTCTATCTTGTTGTATTCCTTAAAAATCTGAAAGCCTGTAGTATGGAGACCGTACAATTTTTTCAGGATGGCGGAGAGGATATGCTGGCCAGTATGCTGTTTCATGTTTTCATATCTCCATTCCCAGTCGAGCTCAAGCTTAACCTCCTCCCCGACCTTGGGAAGGCGACCCTCAAGCTTCCCTTCATGCCAGATCTCATCTTTGCCATAGACTTTTTCCACTTTAATTTTGAAGCCCTCTCCCCTGATAATTCCTCTATCACTTGGCTGACCACCACCCTCCGGATAAAAAATCGTCCTGTCAAGGGTGAGCTTTACTATACCATCTCTCTGTTTAACAGCCTGAACAGTTGCTATAGATTCTTTCAAATAAGGGTCTAAGTAAAAAAGGCACTCTGTCATAACGACCACCGCTCAAACATTATATCTCGATATGTCATCTGACAATCATTTAGTTTGTTCAGGATGGTGGCCATGCCATATGTTTGCCTACACAAACTCAAAGAGAGGGGAAAAGTCCAAATGATGGTTAACTACCGGCTTTAGCCTCGATGAGGGCCTTAACCCTCTTAAGCCTGAAGAAGTTCTCCCTCTCCATCTCATCCAAATGCTGGCTGATGAGCTTTACGGTTGCCCGCATCCTTGGAATTATGATGTATTCTAGAGCATTTACTCTCCTCTTCGTCTTCTCAATTTCCTTCGCCAGTCTTTTAAGGGTCTCCTCAACTTCAGCCAGACGAACCGCTAACTCCAAAACTTCTTCAAACTTCTCCGCCGCCAAATCAACCCTTGGAGAGCTTGCAACAAAGGTATAACCTCTCTCATCCGGCTTTCTCTTGAATGACTCCGCCTCAATCAATGGCACCGGAACGCCCATGATGTTTCTCTTTCTTATCTCAACTTCCCTGTTTGGCTTAACACCAAGGGCGATTTCCTTAAGTTTGAGTAAACCAACATCAATCTCAGCCAGACGCAATGCCTTAAAGGCTTCCTCTATCTTTTGATTAAGCTCTCTTCTCAGACTCAAGGCTTCATCGTAAATACTAAAAAACTCCATGATCAAGGCGTCTTGCTTCTCCTTGAGAAGTTTATGTCCCTTTTTTGCCAGCTTAATGCGCCTTTTTAGTTTGAGCAACTCCATACGGGTTGGTTTAGCCTTAAGTACCTCTGGCATCCTGACTCACCCCAAGAAAATATGAAATTAAGAGGCGTGCCTGTACTTTGGATGGTATTTTCTGATGTACTTTGGCTCAATTCTCTTAAGCTCGCTCTCTGGAAGTATTGCAAGCAATTCCCAGCCGAGATCAAGTGTTTCCTCAATGCTCCTGTCCTCATCGTACGCCTGGGCAACAAATTCCCTCTCAAATCTGTCAGCAAAGGCCAAGTACTTTCTATCGGTCTCGGATAATGCCTCTTCACCAACGACAGCAACTAAATCTCTCAGGCTCCTGCCTTCAGCATAAGCGGCATAGAGCTGCTGGGCCAGTTGTGGGTGGTCTTCCCTTGTTCTTCCCTTACCAATACCATCCTTCATCAATCTGCTCAATGATGGCAGAACATCAATTGGAGGGTAAATGCCTTTTCTGTGCAAATCCCTGCTCAGGACTATTTGACCCTCTGTAATGTAACCCGTCAGGTCTGGGATCGGGTGTGTGATGTCATCGTCGGGCATTGTGAGGATTGGCATTTGTGTGATTGAACCCTTCTTTCCCCTAACCCTACCGGCTCTCTCATAAATTGTTGCCAGGTCAGTGTAGAGATAACCGGGATAACCCCTTCTTCCAGGGACCTCTTCCCTTGCCGCAGAAATTTCACGCAGAGCTTCACAGTAATTGGTCATATCTGTTAGGATTACCAGAACCTGCATGTCGTAGTCAAAGGCCAGATACTCGGCAACCGTTAGCGCCATACGTGGTGTGATTATACGCTCGATTGCAGGGTCATCTGCCAAGTTGAGGAACAGCACAGCCCTCTCGATTGCGCCTGTCTCTTCAAAGCTCTTCTTGAAGAAGTTGGCCTCTTCATGGGTAATGCCCATGGCCGCGAATACAACCGCGAACTGCTCTTCCTCGCCCAAAACCTTCGCCTGTCTCGCTATTTGTGCAGCCAGTTTATTGTGTGGTAAACCGCTACCGCTGAAAATTGGCAGCTTTTGGCCCCTAACGAGCGTGTTCATCCCATCAATGGCGGAAACACCGGTCTGGATGAAGTCCCTTGGATAGGCTCTCGCGACTGGATTGAGGGGGGCACCGTGAACGTCCCTCCTGTCCTCCGGAATGATTTCTGGTCCACCATCAATCGGCTTACCAATACCGTTGAATATTCTGCCAAGCATGTCCATTGAAACAGGAACCTTCAGCGTCTCGCCAGTGAACCTTACGCGGGTTGTCTTAACGTCAAGATCCCTTGTCCCCTCAAAAACCTGAACAATTGCCATATCTTCCCTTGCTTCCAGCACCTGACCCTTTCTCTTTTCCCCGTGCTCCGTTTCTATCTCAACGACCTCCCCATAAGCCACTCCTCTAACACCCTGGACAATCATAAGAGGACCGTAAATCTTGCTAATTGTTGAATACTCCTTTCCCGGCATTTCAATCACGCTCCATACTTCTTAAAGAGCTCTTCAAACTGCTCTTTTGTCTCATCAATGAGCTTCGCAATCTCCTCAACGTTCGGCTCAAACTTCATTCTACCTATCTTCTCCCTAACGCTTAGCTTTGCTATTTCCTCAACTGGAATTCCCCTATCGATCGCTTGCATGGTGTAGTTGTAAAAGTTGAGTATAACGCGCATCATTGTGACCTGCTTCTTTGGTGAACAGTACGTATCAACCTCATGGAAGGCATCCTGCTGTAGGTAATCCTCTCTAAGCATCCTAGCAACCAGTAAAATTGCCCTTTCCCTGTCTGGCAGGGCATCTGGACCGACAATCCTGACAATCTCCTGGAGTTCAGCCTCCTTCTGAAGTAGCTCCATCGCGGTGTCCCTCATCTTCTTCCACTCTGGATCAACATTCTGATGCCACCAGTCTTTGACTGAATCAACGTAGAGTGAGTAACTCATCAGCCAGTTGATTGCCGGGAAGTGTCTTCTTCTGGCCAAGTCAGCGTCCAGTGCCCAGAACACTTTAACAACTCTCAGCGTATTCTGAACCACGGGTTCTGAAAAGTCTCCACCTGGTGGCGAAACCGCACCGATGACGCTTACACTTCCCACCCTCTCGTCACTTCCCAAAACTTCAACTCTACCCGCTCTCTCATAGAACTCGGCTATCTTACTTGCCAAGTAAGCCGGGTAACCCTCTTCACCGGGCATCTCTTCCAGCCTACCGGAGATCTCTCTCAAAGCCTCAGCCCATCTTGATGTTGAGTCTGCCATTAGGGCAACGTCATAGCCCATGTCCCTGAAGTATTCTGCAATTGTAATTCCAGTGTAAATTGAAGCCTCCCTGGCTGCAACGGGCATGTTTGAGGTGTTTGCAATTAAAACAGTTCTCTCCATCAATGGTTTCCCACTTCTCGGGTCTTTGAGCTTTGGAAATTCTTCAAGAACATCCGTCATTTCGTTGCCTCTCTCTCCACATCCGATGTAAACCACAACCTGAGCGTCACTCCACTTTGCCAGCTGATGCTGTGTAACGGTCTTTCCACTTCCGAAAGGCCCGGGAATTGCCGCAGTTCCACCCTTAGCCTGGGGGAAAAATGTGTCGATTGTCCTCTGTCCCGTGATGAGCGGAACCTCTGGAGGAAGTTTTTCTTTGTAGGGCCTCTTCCTTCTGACGGGCCATTTTTGATACATCTTTAGCTCCTTGACCTCGCCACTCGGTGTTTTGACCTTTGCGATAACCTCTTCAATTGTGTATTCTCCCTCATCAGCTATTTCAACAACTTCACCCTCAATTCCCGGAGGAACCATTATCCTGTGCTCGATCAAACTCGTCTCCGGAACAACGCCAATAATGTCTCCGCCAACAACTTTATCGCCAACCTTAACCGCTGGTGTGAAGTGCCACCTCTTGTCCCTTGGCAATGCTGGGGCTGTCAAACCCCTTGCAATGAAGTCACCACTCTTCTCCCTGAGGACTTCAAGCGGTCTCTGGATTCCATCATAAATTGATGTCAATAAACCTGGACCGAGCTCAACGCTGAGTGAAGCTCCTGTTCCAGTGACGGGTTCCCCAGGCTTAAGACCTGCAGTTTCCTCATAAACCTGGATGACTGCTTTATCCCCTTCAAGTCTGATTATTTCCCCTATGAGGCCTAGTTCACCAACCCTAACGACCTCATACATCCTTGCCCCTCTCATGTCATCAGCAACGACAAGAGGGCCGGTAACTCTAATTATCTTCCCCATTTTCTTCACCTCTTTAACTCAACACCAATCGCCTTCCTTACAATTTCCCTCAGTTGTTCCTCACCAAAGACTGAACCAAACTTATCGGGAATTTGAAGGATGATCGGAAAAGCCACGTCAGGAATCCCAATCCTCTGAGCCAAGCGCTCAGTTATTAGTATTATACCCACATCCTCCCTTTCAATGAGTTCCTTCAACTTATTTTTTGCCCTCTCATAATCCATGGGGGTTTCTTCAAAGGAGTAAACCTCATGAACTCCAGCAAGCTTAAAGCCCAATGCAGTATCCCTATCGCCCATTAAAACTATCTTCATGGCAATTCACCCACAATAGCTTTTATGTCCTCCGGCTTAATTCTGTCCTCAATGAGCTTTGCTATTGCCTTGAGCTTTCTTATTTCACTCTCCTTTGCGAGGATGTAGTTTAGCGGAACTGCAACGCTTAACGGGTAAAATCTTGTTAATTCTTTGATTTTTCTCCTTGTGAATCTCTCAAGTGCCCTATTAAATGCATCTAGATTACCTTTCTCAAGCTCTTCCCTCACCTCCCTGGCAATCTCACCATACCTTGTTGAATCAAGCTCAGCCAACGCCATGCTGAGGTCTTCAACGTGTATCAGGATGTTCAATGTTCTCTGGTTTAAGCTACCTCCTGGAATCAGGAATGGCCTTATTTTATCAGCCTCCAACTTGTGGAGCTTTGCCCTCAGAATTGTCATCAGGTTTATCCTGTCAATTTTAAGCTTAACAAATTCCTCGAGGATCTTCCTCTCTTCGTCTTTTCTTGACCGTGCATACCTCAGCAATTTGGCATAATGCATTCTGTAAAGCTCTGTTTCAAACTCCTCGAGGGTGATCTCTTTAAGGAGGAGTTTGTGATACGTCTCCTCGTATTCCGTTCCCTCAAGAATGACAAGAATTTCCTCCATGGTCTTGGCCTCGGCCATGGCTTTAATTTTATCAACCATGGTTCCAAGCTCCGCTATGTAATCCCTTGCAACCTCACCATAAAGCTTGGCCTTAACAATAGCGACTACATTCCTGACGTCCCATTCTTCAAGGAGTAATCTGAAGAACAGGCTAACCCTCTTGGGCAAGATCTTAAACATTAAACTGTAGGTATCGGCAAGGGCCTCATCAAATGCCCCCTCAATCGTCTCAGCCGTATATATCGAGAGCTTATCCAGATAAGGTTTATAATCGCTATCCTCAAGGTTCATCACGAAATTGTTTAGGGTTTTTGATTCCGCCAGCTCATCAAAACGTTGCCCGGTAAAAAGCCTGGCCTCCATGGCCCTGATCCTTGCATTTGGATAGGAATACGGGGTGTATTTGTAAATCATTGAGCCTGTTTTGTAAGCTATCCATGTAAAAACAACAACAAGCGTTGTGTCCAAGATTCTTGTTATTGTGTTGACCTCCACTTCCCATCACCCGAAGAGCACCTTGGCAATTCTTGACCTGAGCTCACTTTCTAAACGCTCAATCCTGGCCTCAAATGTGTTGTCAACCCTGACCGTCCTGTTGGCATTCTCAACCAAAACTCCGCCTATGGTTTCAATTCTGTCCCCAAGTTCAATGCTTACCTCTCTGTTTACCTTTTCCTTCAGAAATGCCTTAATCTCGTTGATCCTTTCGGCTATTAACTGCAAAGTTCTCTCATTTGAGCTAACCCTAACCTTATCTTCGCCGAGCTCTCTAACGGCCTGGAGTAGCAAATTCTTGATGATTTCAAAGTACTCCTCCTTCGGAAGGGTCGCCAGCCTCTCCTTAAGGCTCTTGAAAACCTCATTTATCAGCTTCTCCTGAAGGGCTAGCCTTCTCTTTCTGATTTCAAGCTTAGCATTCGCTATAATCCTCTGCTTTTCTATTTCAGCTTGCGTTTGTGCTTTTCTCAAAATCCACTCTGCCCTTGCTCTGGCCCTTTTTTCCGCTTCTGCCTTAATTTCCTCAGCTTGCTTCTCCGCTTCGCTTAAGATATACTTTACCTTCTGCTCTGCCTCCCTGTTTATCTCTTCGATGATCAGCCTTGCCCCTTCCATTACTCTGCCTCCCCTAAAGGAAAGTTAAAGGGCTCAGAAGCCCACTCCTGTAACTATCAATATCAGTGCACCGACAAGACCAAAGATTGCCATTGTCTCAGCCATGGCGGCAAATATGACACCCTGTGTGAAGGTCTTGGGGTTCTTTGCAACTGCACCAATACTAGCTGAGGCTATGATACCCTGGGGTATTGCTGACAGGCCAGTAAGACCTACTGTAAGACCTGCCCCTAGGAGAATTACGCTCTTAATGATGTTTTCCTGAGTTGCATCGGCAAATCTAAAGCCTCCAGCGAGTATTCCAGAGACCATGGCTATGAGGAACAGCGTAATCAAACCGTAAATGCTCTGTGTCATTGGAAGACCCTCAAGAATCAAGGCGTTTTTGAAGTTCTTTTCGTCCTCCGCAACTGCACCTGCCGCAGCAGCTCCAGCTATACCTACGCCGAAGGATGATGCCACACCGGCTATACCTGCTGCCAGCACCATTCCCAAAGCGACATAAACTATTGGATCCATTTTTCAACACCCCCCATCTCAAATTTCGAGTTCTGAAACCTGTCTTTTTGATTTAAAGGGCTCAAACCTTTTGCCTTCTCCAGGGTAAAATGTTCCAAAAAATTCAACATAGTGTAAACGGAGAGCGTGAACGAAGGCACCTAAAGCATTTATTGCGACCGAAAACAGCTGACCACCAATGAAAACGAGCAGGCCAACGGCAATGCCAAGGGGGATTGGACCTACCTTTACTCCCCATACCATCTGGACAATTATGTTGATGACCATGGCAATACCCGACGTTGCCAGGGCCAGTGCCATCAGTCTTGCATAGCTGAGCCAGTTCCCGACAAAGCCGAAGAAGTCAGAGATTACCATTAATGCCGCCAGAGCACCGTTCTTAAGCTCACTGATTACGAATAGGACTAGCCCAATGCCAAACAGTGCCTTAGCTATTATCAATGGAACCTCCCCTGCTAAGGAAAGGGCAAATGACACCACGCCGGGTATTATAAACATCCAAGGGAGCTGGTCAAGCAGGGCATCTTTTATTTCGCCGTTTTTGATTTTTACTATGAAGCCCACTGTGTATCCCAGGAAGAGATGAATGAGGCCTATTGCCAATGCAATCTTAAGGACTACCAGGGCATCTCTCATCGCATCGAGTTTACGCCACACATAAATCCCTGCAAGGTCGAGGGCATTCCCAAAGTAACTGCCAAAGAGTATTCCCATGAGCATTGTGAAAAGGGAACTCCAGAGCAATATGTTTGCAAATTTCCAGGTTCCATCTCTGAGATGCCTGTGACCTTTGACAAGTAAAGCCGCTATTATCCCTATTATTAGACCATACATGAAGTCCGTGAGCATGAATCCAAAGAAGAATGAATACGTAAAGGCCAAAATCGGTGTTGGGTCAATTTCATTGTACTTTGGAACTCCATACATTTCCGTAAGCATCTCAAAAGGCTCTATGAGCTTTGGATTTTTGAGTTTGACTGGAACATCATCAAGCTCTTCTTTGGTTGGCTCCTTGATATTGATGTAAACCTTACCTTCTGTAACCCTTTTTATGCCCTCTATCACCCTTGGAAGGTCTCTCCTTGGAAGCCAGCCGAGTAGGGCAAATGTCATGTTTGTCCTGACGAGATTGTTTAGAATGTTCGCTTTGTCCCTCTCATTTTCCATTAGCTCTTGATAGAAAACTATATCGTCATAGTATTTTCTCGCAAGCTCTCTTGCTTCTCTCTCCTTTTCAGCTAGCTCTTTTTCTTTTTCAGCTAACTGGTGTCTGTATTCCCTTATAACTTCTCCTGGAGTGCCCTTCCCTTCTGGGACCTCTATACGTTCAAAACCGTACTTAGCCAACACTGGATTTGCCCTATTGTAGTCCTTTTTAAGAATGGCAAACACAGCTAAATATCTGGTTTTAAACTCCTTTGGAACGTGAGCAACTCTGCC
>DQUR01000184.1 GCA_015662175.1 Thermococcus paralvinellae
CAATTATGTAACCGAGCTCAACCGTTAAGGAGAAGGCCGTTATTATAAAACGTGTCTTTGGAGAGCACACTGCAAACCCGGTAAGCGGGGATTTCTCCTTAACGGTTGAGCTCGGTTACATAATTGAAAATGGAGAGATTAGGCCATTTAAAGATAATATGTTCGCAGGCAATGTTTTTGACTGGATGAACTCAATAGTAAGTGTTGGAAAAGAAAAAGAGGATATCAGCAACTTCATTTCTCCAAGGGTATCCTCCTTTGGTAGAATTGTGTGAAGTCCCATTAATTTGGTTAAATTATATACCCTATGAATTGAAAATTTAATCTAGGTGTTAACCGGATGGCCGAGCAGGGATTTGAATGCATCTTTTCTAAAATAAGGGCCGGTGAAACCGTGCTCGTCGAATGCTCATCAATATCTACTCCTGAAATTCTGCAAATTCTGCTTTATATTATGGAAAAACACTGCAGAAAAAATAGCATTCCAATGCTAATTGATGATGTTGCCGATACTCTATCAGAATTTATCACTCGACTGGAGCTTACTGGAGCTTATAGGATTGTCTACGAATAAATTTCATGAAATTCCGGTCATAAAAATAGGCGGTCATGAAAGTCGGGAAAATACTATTTAGAAAAATAAACATTGAACAATATTCCCTTGGCATTCAATATTATATCTCCCTCTATGAAGAAAATATATTCAAATGGTAAATTTAATGAGTGGGTACAGAGAAAACATGGGATTGCTTAAGAACATCTCAAAGTACGTTGGGAATAAAACCAGAATAGCATTTTATTTTGCTAACAAAGAGCTGATGCAGGTTAAATTTCCAGAGCTTTTGTACCTGTTTGAAGAGATTGCAACATCTGTTGTGCAGTGGGAAAGAAGTGGCGGTACCTATAAGTTAAAGGTTATCAAATCTTCAAACAGCGACATTCTTGAGAAAATTGCAACAATTGACTTCAAAGACATTAGGAAAATGTGAAACTCACAATTCCCCATCAAATGCCAGTGCCCATTTGGATAAATTTTATTACCCCTAGATCCTTCTAATTTTCGGTGATACAATGGACTTTGAGCGTAAGGTTCTCATTGGAATGGTGCATCTTAAACCACTGCCCGGCTCGTACCTTTACGGGGGAAACTTTGATGAAATAGTTGAGCATGCAATTGGTGAAGCCAAAAAGCTTGAAGAGGCAGGTTTTGACGCGGTGATGGTTGAGAACTTTGGGGATGTTCCCTATCCAAAGACCGTTGAGAAAATAACAGTCGCAGCAATGAGCGCCGTAGCCAAGGTAATACGTGAGGAGATCTCACTTCCACTCGGTATAAATGTTCTGAGGAACGATGGGATAGCGGCATATTCAATAGCCTACGCTGTGAAGGCGGATTTCATAAGGGTGAATGTCCTGAGCGGTGTTGCATACACCGACCAGGGGATAATAGAGGGCATAGCCCATGAGCTGGCAAAACTGAGAAGGTTATTGCCAAGCAGTGTACAGGTTTTTGCCGATGTCCATGTTAAGCATGCGTATCACCTTGGAGAATTTGAAGATGCACTCAGGGATACGGTGGAGAGGGGCTTGGCCGATGCTGTAATTATCAGCGGAAGGGCAACGGGTTGCGAGGTTGATCTGGAGAGACTTAAAAAGGCGAAGGAAATCTGTTCGGTTCCAGTGATTGTGGGTTCAGGCACGACCTACGATAACCTTCCGAAGCTGTGGAAATATGCCCATGGCTTCATAGTGGGCACGTGGATAAAGAAGGACGGGAAAACCAAGAACAACATTGATCCGAAAAGAGCCAGAAAGATTGCTGAACTTGTGAAAAATCTTCGGGCAAATAGAGTTTAATCTCTTAAGTTTAAACTTTCTTTTTTAAAATCTCTCAAGGGCTTTCTTTTTGGCGAAACCCTTATATATAGCCACAATTAAGTTATATAGAATATCATGATCTTGGGGGAATTTCGATGAAAAACCTCCTAAAAACTCTGGGAAGCCTCATGGTTTTGGGAATTTTGGCAATTTCGATATTTGCCTCGGGATGTATAGGGGGTGAGGAAACCCCTAAAGAGCAAACCACTACGGAGCAACCAAAAGCTGAGTGGCCCTCAACCCTAAGGTTCCTACACGGGGCCCCTGGTGGAACCTGGGAGCAGATAGGCGGAGTCTTCGCCGAATTGATATCTAAGAACCTCGTTCCAACAACCACACGAACCGGAGGTGGGGTAAGCAACATCATCAACCTCAATGATGGAAAGGGTGATCTGGGACTTACCGGAGCAATTTTAGGAATGCCTGCAATGAGGGGAGATCCTCCCTTTGAGAAGAAGATAGATAACGTTGCCGCAATAGCCAACCTCTACAGACAGTGGTTCTACTTCATAATTAGTAAGGATTTCGCCGACAAGCATGGAATTAAAAGTGTTGATGATATCTTTGAGAAAAAGATCCCAATAAGGCTGGCATCTTTAAAGCCGGGAACCCTTTCTGAATTTACGCTGAATTCATTGCTACAAACTGGCTACGGTGTTACATACGATGACATAAAGAGCTGGGGCGGTGAAATTATCTGGGCGTCATATTCAGATGGGGCCAATCAGCTAATAAATGGAAACATAGATGCCTTCGCCTTTACACTTTCAATGCCAAGCACGGTGATCATGCAGATTGAGGCCCAGAAAGAGATATACATATTGCCAATATCCGAAGAAGTGAGAAAGAAGATGGCCGAAGCTTATGGCACCGTAACGTTCACCTTTGAGCCGGGAGTGTATAAGTGTATAAAAGAGCCCGTTCCAACGATTGGAACCTACACTGTTCTCATAGCTAGAAAGGACCTTCCCGAAGATCTGGTGTATGAAATAACGAAGCTATACTTTGCCAACAAGGATGAGCTGGCTAAGTCAATAAAAGCCCTTGGAGAGCTATCCCCAGAGGAGGCTGCTAAAAACACAGGATTTCCACTACACCCAGGAGCTGAGAAATACTACAAAGAAATTGGGGCTCTCAGCTGATTTTTATTTTTTAATAACGGATCATTCATAAAATTATGAGGTGCAGTTACAATGAGGGAGATTAAGGGAAGGATTAAATACATCATCGTTGGATACGCTGTAATTGCATCGCTTTTTCACATATACACGGGGATTTTTGGGACAATTCATTCCATACTTCAAAGAACAGTTCATCTGATGTTTCTCTTACCGCTGGCGTTCCTACTTTACCCGGCCCATAAAAATGCCCCAAAGGATAAGATACCAATATACGACATGGTATTGGCAATCCTTGCTGTGATACCCGGCTTATATGTTATTTTAAACTTCAACTGGGTCATTAGTAGGACATGGGGAGTTACTCCCCTTTTGCCTATTGAAAAGATATTGGGTATTCTGTTCATAATACTCGTAATAGAAGCCACCCGGAGAACTGTTGGAAGTACTCTGGCCATACTGGCCACTATATTCCTGGTATACCCCCTAGTAGCCTCTTCCCTTCCAGGTCCACTTCGTGGAGGCTCTGCCACGCTCGAAGAGGTGCTGGAGACCATGTATTTGACCACGGAAGGTATACTCAGCATTCCTGTGGGTGTTTCGGCAACCTATGTAATACTGTTCCTAATATTTGCAGCATTCCTTGAGGTTTCTGGAATAGGAGATTACTTTATGAAGCTCGTCGTTTTGATAGCCGGTAAAAGGAAAGGGGGTCCAGCAAAAGTAGCTGTGATCTCAAGTGGTATTATGGGAATGCTCTCGGGCAGCGCTGTTGCTAACGTCTATGGAACGGGAAGCTTTACAATACCCATGATGAAAAAAGTTGGATTCCCAAAGGACTTTGCAGGAGCAGTTGAGGCGGTGGCATCAGCGGGAGGACAGATAATGCCCCCGATTATGGGTGCGGGAGCGTTTATTATGGCTTCCCTACTGGGTATTCCATATTTGAGGGTTGTAAAGGCTGCCATAATTCCAGCCCTACTATATTACTTTGGTGTATATGTTGTTGTTCATTTTAAGTCAGTAAAGGAAAACCTTGGCGTCATTCCCGATGAAGCTTATCCATCTAAACGTGAGGTTTTGAGGAGAATTTATCTCATTACTCCAATAATAGTTCTGATCTATACACTAATCTTCAGAACGGCTCAATATGCTGCAGTTATAGGAATATTTACGGTGATTGTGGTGGCGTTTATCTCCAAGGATACAAGACTCTCTTTAAACGATTTCATCAAAGCGCTATCGGATGGTGCAATCAAAGCAATTCCCGTTGCAGCAGCATGTGCCGCTGCGGGCATAGTGGTTGGAGCCATAAATCTGACCGGAATTGGATTTAAGATCGTCGGTGGAATCGTTGATCTCTCCTCAGGGATAGGTATAATTGCAGCAATCTTGGTTGCCATGATAGGGATCATCATGGGGATGGGGTTACCAACCACAGCCGCGTACGTGGTTGTAGCTGCAATAGCCGTTCCTGCATTGATCAAGCTCGGCTTTCTGCCACTGGCATCCCACTTCTTTGTGTTCTATTATGCAATATTATCCAACATCACATATCCAGTGGCTCTGGCAGTCTATGCGGCGGCATCAATTTCCGGGGGAGAGCCAAGAAAGATTGGAAGTTATGCAGTGAAGCTTGGAATAATGGGGTTTATAGCCCCCTTCTTGGTGCTCTACAATCCCGCATTGCTGTTTGAGGGTTCACTAACAGTGACCCTGGTCTCGCTCTCGCTAGCTCTCCTGGGCACGGTACTTTTGGGTGGGAGCATAGTGGGTTATCTGCACAGGGAATTAAAGAAGTTTGAAAGAATATTCATCGGGACAGCTGGTATGCTGGGAATACTCCTTGCCGCATTAATAGTCAACATTTGACCTTCCTTTATTCCAAACCTCGGAGAAAGCCTAGCACAAGACACATTAAGGAGCCCGTGTGTTGTTTTATTCAACTATCCTCCTGCTTGAAATTTTAAAGTTTTTAACTAATTTATGGAAGACTGATTGATATTGAAGTTGAGAATAGAGAATCCTGATTGGTGAATTCTCTTTAGACCAAGTGGCACGGAATCTTACCCCTGAGGTCTACGCAAAAGAAAAAAGCAATACAAGTAATTACTTTACCGAATGTGATGACATAACTCCTGCAGACTTTCCTCCAAGTTGTCCTTGTCGATTTCTAAATAAGTTCCCTTAATCTTTCCTTTTAAAATCTCAAACAGAATCCCTTCTCCTTCAGTAAGTCTGAAGTCCTTGGCAATTTCCCTTGCAACCCTGAATCTTTCCTCACGTGGTAGCTTTTTAAACTCCTCTACGTGGGGGTATTCCTTTGGATCGCCTGAGGTTGTGTGGAAGACCCCGCAGGTTGGCGAGCCCTTGACTCCAATAAGGATTACCCTTGACGGGTTCTCCTCTTCAATTACCCTTTCAATAAATTCAGCAACCTTTTTGGCGTATTCTCTCATGCCAAGCTTCTCATAAGCTTCCCTGCTCATGGGTGGCCTTGGAAAACCAAGAAGAATAAATTCAGGACATGGATAGGCTAAAATCCTTAGATAGTGATATTTCCCAAATATCCTCATTAAAGCCGAAGCCGTTCTGTACTCCTTCTCCTTGGCTCCCCTATAAACCGTGAACGGACTTAGCAAACAGGGGGCAATAATTATGAGCGTGTTCAGAAACTCAAGGATCTTTTCAACCCTTTTCCTCAAATTTTCTAAAGTTCCTTCGTTTACAATTAAAAAGTCCGCTAAGTCTTTGAGTTTGCCCGTATGGTACAGTCTTTCCTCCTCATCATCAATCCTCTTAAAATCCTCAAAGCTTTTGATTACCCTGTCCTTTCTTGCGTTCCTCTTGATCAATCGCTCATATCTAAGCTCAGCCCTTGCCTGGACGTAGATAATAACGCCTCCCCTCTGCTTTATGGCTTCAATTTCCCCTCTTGAGCGAACACCGTCAATGACAACATTTTTGCAGTGTCTCACCTTATCCAGAGCAAGTTTAATTAGGATGTCTTCTCCATAGGTCTCCTTTAGGTATCTTCCATATTCAATCAGCCTGCTCCTCGTCGGCTCGGTCTTTTCTGGCAACTCGGGAATCCATGAATAGGTGCTAACATCATGGGTGAGCAAATCCACAAGAGGGTCGCTACATGAAACCCTGCAAAACCCTTTCTCCTCCAGAAACTTTGCCACCGTCGTTTTTCCGGCGCATATTTTTCCAACGATGCCAATGATCATTTTATCACCTCAGCGTAGGAGCTCAAATTCCCTTAGCAGTAAATGTAGCTCGCGTTCTTCAAATGCTTTACTTTCAAACGGAACAAGTACTATTGAATTACTAACCAGCGCATGGTCCTTAAGGGTAGCCAAGAATTTAAATATTGCTGGAAATCCATTTTCAGTTATAAGGTATTCAATGCCTTCCAGGAGTATTACCTTTGGTTTTCCTTCCATCTTCATAAAATCAACGAGGGTCTGCATTAGATATGCCAGATTCGTTGGATACACCGTATTTTGTGTCCCCTCAATTTTTGTAAGCCAGAGAATGGGAGTTTCTTTAAGTCCCAGTCTCTCTTTCGTTACATCAGGGGGATCTCTCGTAATCACAAGGCCCGGAAATTTTCCCAGAAAAGCTTTAAACAACTCATGGCAGCTCTCTTCATCACTACAGAGATAAACCCCAGGATCAAGATAGATTGTTCCCGTTTCATTTGCACTCTCTTTGACTATTGGAATCTGTCTTTGTTTCTCGATTATTGTAATTAGCAGTTTTATCCACGCGAGCCCTATTAGTGCAATAGTTATAGCAAATATCCAACTTGTTAACTGGGATGTAAACTGGCTCTTTAGATATTTGCCATTAATCTCAATTTCGTCTATAACGTCAATTACGTTACCCAAGACCGCTATTCCGAGGCTTATTATGATAGTCTTGTAGAATCCTTTAAGGGACGGGAACTTGTTAATGAACTTTTCCTTATACCTGAAAGTGAATATAAACACAATCAAGACAAAAATTAAGTTCAACAGGTCAGAGACAAATGTAATCTTGTCGGGTATTCCAATCATTGAACCACCAGTATATATTATGTTACATTGATTGATAAACCTTGACCTTTCACTTTCTCCAGCCCCTCCAGATTAAATTTGCCCCATCAGTCGATTCCATAATGCCATCACAGACATAGCTGACCACAAAATCAATCAAAGCATTTTTATCAAAGATGGTGGGTTTTTCAAAACCGAAAAAATACTTCGCTTCAAAGAAACCCATGTGCAAAAATCGGAGGGGATTTAACAACGCAATATCTCCCTTAATCTTTAAATCGAAGGGAAAGTCAGAAATTATCGTTTTCAAATCCTTTTCTCTTGCAATTTCTGTTAGTTTTTCCTCATCCGGGAATAGGACGTCCTCTGGTGAGCCTTCGATTTCCTCATATTCCCATTTTGGGAAGGTATACCTAATCCCAACCTTTACCGGAATTAAACCCGCTTTTTCGGCAAAGCCGACCATAGCTCTAGCATTGAAGCTTAGGAAGACTAAAGCTTCTCCATTATCCCTAAGTTTTGGCCATTTTCTTGGGGGAAACTCAAGCTCCGCTTCAAGTATGGGCCTTAGAAACTCTAAATGCGTGCCCTTAATCCGTTCAATGTTCTCTTTAATTCTCTTTTCCTTAATCAGCAAATCAAGCTTGGAATATACGGTAACCTGTTTCGCCCCAATTTTTTCTCTGAGCTTTCCGATCACGAAGCTGTTACCTATAATTGCACTCTTGTCGCTCCTGTCCCTTGCTATGATGAACAGCTTATCATCTTCGCTGTCATAAATTACCTCATCAATGGAAAAGTGGACGTCCTCAAAGCCATATCTTTTTCGTATTTCCCTAACTTTTTCTGCAATAAATTCTTTTGTAAACATTAAATCACCTAGGCTCTATGCATTCATAAATCTCCTTCGCTATCTTTAATGCCTCCTCCTTATCATCGGTGTCTTTCACAATAATCTTCCCGCTCGGAAACACACTTATATCGTATTTCTTCTTGATCAGTGCCAAGAATCGCGTAACCCTCTTTATCTGAAATCCCTTCTCCGCTAAGCACTCACAGAGCTCTTCAATATCAATGTCATAGTCTTCTTCAGGAGTTATGTTTATGGCCTTCAAACCGGTGCATGGTTTTGCAATGAGCATGAGGATCACCCAGTGGAATTTAGGGGAGAGGGATAAAAATATTACCATTCAATTAACGCAGGCTTTTAACGAGCTCCTCCAAGACATCCAAAAACGTCTCAACCTCTTCAACGCTGTTATAAACGTGAAACGATGCCCTCACTGTTCCGTTAATTCCCAAACGCTTCATAACCGGCAGGGCACAGTGGTGCCCTGAGCGAACCATTATCTTGTGTTCGTCCAATATGGCGGCGACATCATGTGGATGCAATGGTGGCACGTTAAAGCTAACAACCCCGGCGTGTTTTTTTAAATTTCTTGGTCCATACCATGGGATTTCGAGCTCCGTTAGACCTTTGGTTGTTTTTTTGACAAGCTTGCGTTCTTGTTTTTCAATTTTATCCAGCCCAATCTTTTCAATGTACTTGATTCCAGCCGCCAATCCGATAGCCCCACCGATGTTTGGGGTGCCGGCTTCATACCTCTCAGGAGGAGATGTGAGCTTATAAAAGTAAAGATCAACGTCCTCAATGGTTCCCCCGCCTATTAGTGGGGGTTCAAATATGTCAAACATCTCTTCGTTAATATACAAAACCCCAATGCCCGTTGGCCCCAGTGGTCCCTTGTGGCCGGAGAAAGCTAAAAAATCTGCGTGCAGCTTTCTTACATCAACCTCCATGTGTCCCACACTTTGGGCTGCATCCACGACAAATATCGCTCCTTCCTCTTTTGCCATCTTTCCAATCTCTTCAACCTCATGGATGACTCCCAAAGCGTTGGAGACGTGCTGAACTGCGACGAGCTTTGCACCCTTAATCTTTTTCTCGGCATCCGCTAAATCAAGGTTTCCCTCGTCGTCGCCTTTGATGATTTCAAGCTTTGCCCCGTACTTCTTTGAAACCCTCTGCCAGGGAAGCAAATCGGAGTGATGCTCGTAGGGTGTTGTTACTATTTTATCTCCCCTATTCCACTCCAGTCCAAGGGCTACAAGGTTTAAGCTCTCACTTGCGTTTTTCGTGAAAACTATCTCCTCGAACTTTGCACCGATGAACTCGGCAACGATTTTTCTAGATTCCTCGTATTTGTGCGTTGCCATTTGTGAAAGCCTGTGGACACCTCTATGAACGTTTGCCCTGTATTTGAGGTAGTATTCGTCCATGGCTTTAACAACGGGAATTGGCGTTAGGCTTGTGGCTGTGTTGTCAAAGTAGATGACCTCTTGTGTAAGGGGGATGTCCTTTCTAACATCGTCCGGAATTCTCATTTCAAACCACCTGTGAAGACTCATTCAAGGAACTATAAAGGGTTTGCTCCTCAAATGTGTTCCATTCATTTGTTCTATTTATGGAACAAAATTTTATAAATTATGGAACAAATTTGGAAAATGGTGACGGAAATGAAATCAAGGGAGATCGCTCTAATTGGAATAATGCTGGCTCTCAGTTTGATGTTAAATGTCTCACCTCTTAAGGTGCCTACCCAGTGGGGTATGACAATTGATTTGGTTGCAATACCAGTGGTTGTTGTTTACCTCTTACTGGGCTATACAAGTTCCTTGATATCTCTAGCGTTGCTCTTCGTTGGACTCAGCATAGTGTCCCCAGCATCATGGCTTGGTGCCAGCATGAAGTTTTTTGCAACACTCTGTGTAATACTGGGTATGGAGATAGCGAAAAAACTCACAAACTTTAATCCAGAGAGAAAAAGGCTCATTGCATTTATCCTCTCCGCTTATCTGATTAGCATTGCAATTAGAATACCCCTCATGGTTGGACTGAACTATTATTATGCACTTCCAATATGGCTCGGTATTCCTAGGGAGCAGGTTATCCCAAAAATTGAAGAGTGGTTTCACATCCCGTTTTGGCTTGTCATAGCAATTCCAAATGCCATTCAGAATGCCATGGATGTAATCGGGGGGATCCTGATAAGTTTGCCTGTAATTAGAGCACTACCTCACATTTTGGAGTGATTCTCCTTTGACCTGCTTTCGCCTACCTTTTCCGGTTTTAGACCCCTGATCATGAGGTAATCGTTCCATTTTCTTGCATATTCAAGGAAATATTTATCCCCGGTAACATCATAGAGCCACTTTAGAAGTCTGATATGCAAGCGATGGTAGAATTCGCTGGCATCTCCGTGAATGTTTGAGTACCTTGACCATGAGCCGGTATCAAATATAGGGAGCGCATTCCTCACAGCTTGGACCCCATTTTGGAAAAGCTGCCAAGCTTTTTCATCATGGGTCACCTGCCAGTAATAGTAAAGCCCTTGCAGGGCTATGATGTGTCCATTTAGAACGAGCTCATTTGAGTTGTAGTTGTATTCGAGATACCAATCTCCATATTTCGTGTGTGAGACAAAACCATTCATGCTTAACGGCAAATCAAAGGAATTCACCAGTCCCCTTGCTATCCTTAAATAGGTCTCGTTGCCCGTTAGGTTATATGCTATGGCATAGACCCCAGCACCCATGCCTTGGGCGTATCCGGAAACCCAGGGGATAGAGGAGTTTTCAAAGTGGAAGTAACTCTTAAACAGCACATACTCTTTTCCGTTGTATCTTCCATATTGGGCATACTGACTGAGCTCCTTCAGGATTCGGAGGGCTTTTTCATTCTGCTTTCTCTGAAAGTATACTTCGGTCCAATGGATTGCTGTTACTGGATAGAGGTTGAAGCCCCTGCCGGTGTAATATACAAAGGGCAGGGAGGAGTTAAAAGAATCGCTAATCCTAAATATTGAATAGTATGGTGAGTCATTGGAAAAAACAAGTGCAGAAAAATCTTTGGTCGGAGAAGTGTGGTGGGAATAGTAGGCGTTATTTGCTTTCAGTTCTGCCAAGAGAATTTTGTATTCAACGTCATTTAGTTCCCTCCACGTTGCAAGCTCCCCAAAAGCCCTAACGGCATAAAAAGAGTCCCTGTAACTCCTCAGATAACTCAGGTCATTTGTCTCTTTATATTGTTGCCAGAACCCTTTTCTGATCTTCATATTTTTCTCGATTTCTTTTGAAAGCTCTTCGTAAAAGCTGGTATTTTTTGCTCTCATTAAAAGAGCTTCTTCAGGCGTTAAGAAAACCTCTCTGGGGACATCTTGTCCAATTACCCCCGATTTCTTCTTATCTATCCTGACCCTGAACGTATTGTCCTCCTTGTAAATCTTTAGGGTGATAAGAATCTCATCCCCAGTTTTAAATGTTTCAGAAAGGAATTCTCTAATCTTGAACTTTTTCCCATACCAATTTTTTAGAAATCCTTTAACTGTGAAAGTTACTGGAACCTCCCCGTTATTTTCGTTTACCCTTCCGATAAGAATGGGAGTATTCAGGACGTCAATAGTTTTGTTTGCTATTGTAAGATTAAACTCTGCAACCTCAAAAATGGCATCTTCTTCTTCGATTTGGACAAAAACTTTGATTGGGCAGTTGTGATTATGGGAATGAAAAGACGTCTCAACGGAGATACAGCCTAAGAACATCATGACAGTCATTAATATAATGATAAATTTTGTCAATTTCATACTATCCCCATAGGAAAAATATCCTAGGGCAATATAAACCTTTAGTATAAACCAAGGAATAATTTTATAACTAGGTTTTAAAAACAAATGACGGGATAAAAATGAAAACACCATGTGTCTTTTGGGTTGAAGAGATCATGCCTGTCTTAAGGGCTAAAGTTGCTCAGAGATTATATAAGGAAGGATTTACCCAGGTAAAGATAGCCGATTACTTAGGAATAACCCAGGCGATGGTCAGCAAGTATCTGGCCGGTAGATATAAGAAGCTAGAGGAGGAGTTGGATGAGAAAATTGAAGAAATTGCAGAGGAAATTGCAAAACTCATAATCTATGGTGCCAAAAAAGAGGAAATTATAAAATTTACGGCAAGAAAGTTTTTTGAGCTTTTTCAGAGTGGACTCCTGTGTAAATATTATGCAGAATACGCCGGGGTTAAAGAATCAATCTGCAGGGAAATTTTTATGGCCATGCCATCAAGGAGCGAGGTTTTGGAAAGGCTTAATTTAGCTTTAAGTGAACTTTTACAGGACGATAAGTTCCTTCAGCTGATTCCCGAAATCAGGAGCAACATAGCTTACGCCTTACCAAGACCCAAGGATTTTGGCGATGTGGCCGCGATTCCAGGGAGGATAACGATTGTAAAGGGAAAGGCTTTTGCCTTACCACCGGAATTTGGAGTGAGCAGGCATACAGCAAAGATTCTTCTTGAGCTCTCAAAGGTTGCTCCGGAAATTAGGAGTGTCCTCAACATAAAATTTGATGGAGGAATTGACAAAGCCCTCAAAAAAGCGGGATTTAAAGTGGAGAGCATGGAGGAAAAGAAGAGGGATGAGAACAAAACTGTTGATCTGATAGTTCAACTTTTTAAGGAAAAGGGTATCCTGGATGCTGTGGTAGACAGAGGAGCCTTTGGAATTGAGCCGTGCGTTTACATCTTTGGAAGGGATCCAATTGAAGTTATTGAAAAGGTAAAAAGACTGGAGCAATACCTTTGAGTTAAACCTCAGACCACAAACCTAATAGGCTTTGAAGTTTGAGTTAATTCGGGTGATGATATGAGGATAGTTAGGAAGGAGCTCCAGCTATCCACAGGGGGAGAAATCGACCTCATTGATATAACGCGTGAGGTTGAAAGATTCGTTGAGGAAAGCGGAATAGCCAATGGACAGGTTTTGATATTCGTCCCAGGAGCAACGGGAGCGGTTGTAACTATTGAACATGAAAGCGGACTTCTTGAGGATTTTAAAAGAATATTAAGGGAGCTTGTTCCAAAAGGACAGGGTTATAAACATGATTTGATCGATAACAATGCCCACTCCCATTTAAGGGCCTCCCTGCTCGGACCATCGCTGGTTTTACCGGTCATCGATGGCGAGCTTATGAGGGGCATCTGGCAACAGATATTCTTCGTTGAGCTCGACGTAAGGCCAAGAAGAAGGAAAATAATTCTACAGGCCATTGGGGAGTGATCTTCCTTTTAGTTTTAGATTTCCACATACGTGAAGTCCCTCGCAATTATGTAACCATAGTCCCTGACAATATCTTCAAGCTTTTCTTGAGTGTAGTTACTGTGGCTTATGTGAGCAAAAACTATCTTTTTGGCTTCAACCTTTTGGGCCAGCTTTATTGCATCCTCAACACCCAGGTGCGTTCCGGGAATTGATTGCTTCCGGGTCATCTCCGCTATAAGTAGGTCAACACCTCTCATAACCTCAATGGCATTTTCGTCATTCAGAATCTCCGGTCCTGTATCTCCGGTAATTGCGATTCTATTCTTTCCAATTTCAATGACAAATCCCCCCGCAAACTCTATTGGTTGGTGCACCGTCGGAAAGTGATAAACCCTGAATCCGAAGTCATACCAGCGGTTGAATTCTAAGGGTATATACTTCCAGTCTCTCCCACCCAGGAAAAGCTCCTGCAGGTGTTTTGCAATATTTACTGCGTATTCGTGGGAATAAAACTTAATCCCCCTGAAAATCTGTAACTCTGGAAGCCCAGCTATGTGGTCAAAGTGGGCATGGGTTATGAAGACCTTCTTCACATCCATATTCAGATGTTTCAGATGATAATGCAGATCAGGTGAGGGGTCAACCAGTGCCTTTATTTCCGGTATGAAGACTGAAAAACGAGTTCTCATGTATTGGGGATATTTTCTTGCCCTAACACAGTTCTCACAGTTGCACAGAGGTCTGGGAGTTCCGCTGTAAGAGCCGGAACCAAGGATTATTACCCTCATTTTACTCACCCAAAAATGATTGGTTCACTGCAACATTAAACCTTTTTTTACAATCCGGGGATAACGTTATATATCTCTACGTTCTTGTTTGTAATGGTGATGAAAATGCTGAGTGAAAAAATGCTTAAAGCCCTAAATGAACAACTTAACAGGGAACTGTACTCTGCATACCTATACTTTGCAATGGCGGCCTATTTTGAGGACCTCAACCTGGAGGGTTTTGCCAGCTGGATGAAGGCTCAGGCAGAGGAAGAGCTTGGGCATGCACTCAGATTTTACAATTACATTTATGACAGAAATGGTAGGGTTGAGCTAAAAGCGATAGAGCAGCCTCCAAGAGAGTGGGACTCTCCACTGGCGGCATTTGAGGCTGCATACAAACATGAGCAGTTCATAAGCAAGTGCATAAACGAGCTCGCTGCTTTGGCTGAGGAGGAGAAAGACTACTCAACGAGGGCCTTTTTGGAGTGGTTCATTAATGAGCAGGTTGAGGAGGAGTCCAGCGTTAAAAAGATTGTTGATAAGCTCAAGTTTGCAAAGAATAGCCCACAAGTGATATTCATGCTTGACCAGAAGCTTGGCGAAAGACAGCCACAGCTCCAGAATCTTCTTCTCAAATCGGAAGGTTAAATTTATGTTTTTCATTTTTTGGTGTTTTTTTAAATATCAAGCTACAACGCATCTAGTGCCCTTCTCTTAGAGTCTTATTGGAATTATTGGAATACATTAAAGACATCACAGATAAATTCTACCTCCAACTACTTTCAATTCTCTTTGAGTTTTATTGGAATTTGCAAACTACGTGAACGGCGCGGCAGAGGAGCTGATACTTTCAATTCTCTTTGAGTTTTATTGGAATTTATGTGGGCAATCCAAGAACTTCTCACCCCTCACTCTTTCAATTCTCTTTGAGTTTTATTGGAATGTTCAAGCTCACAAGAGAGGACATCGAAGAAGTGCTCCTTTCAATTCTCTTTGAGTTTTATTGGAATTCTCTGCATTTCCAGTCCAAGTTAAGATTTATACAACTTTCAATTCTCTTTGAGTTTTATTGGAATGGGGTGGGGTTTTGTTTGGATTCTTCATTGGGGTTATAATAACGCTTGAAATATAAAAGTTTTTCGCTAAAGGGGTGATAATAGAGTCTGGACAAGCCCTTAATCAACACCATCACAAGCCTTTATTAAACC
>DQUR01000179.1 GCA_015662175.1 Thermococcus paralvinellae
TATTCCTTTTGAGCTTTAACTCAACATTTTTTGCCATCTCAAGTATCCTTCTTACCTGGTTGGTCTTTAGTTCTTGAGCAACCAAACATGATGCCACGATGACAGCATAAGATAATCTCTCTTCGGGTTTCCAGGCTAGGTAATCCCTAGCTTTTTTGACTACCTTCTCAAAATGGGGCCTTATCATTTCCAACTTTAGTCTTCTCTGCTCCAGCGCAGCCTTTATGCCCATAACATCCGGAAATTCCCCAAAGAGTTCTGAAACATTCACATTGGTAAACTCTCTATACCCAGCTTTTTTCGAGTGATTCCCATATCTCAATCCATTCACCCCCTAACGGCCATTAGAATAATCTTCAAAACGCCATCCACCCAGTATATTTCCTGCGGACGGTTTGCCTTGAAGGCGTCAACATCTATCACCATCAACTGAGAAAACTCATCGATTTCATCGATTTTGTGCCTCCCGAATAGATACGCTATCAGATATGCCCACTTAACACCCTTAGGCTCCCTAACATACATTTCCCTGAACTGGAGGATTTTCATGAGAAGCCCTTTAGAGCTGAATTTATCGCTCAGCTTCCCATTTCCTGCGTATATCTTTTTACCATAGCGCTCCCAAAGCTCCATGTAGTGGTTCCACGTGTAGGTGAAATGCCCCTTGAATCCTGTCCTGTCCACCACGAAGACGCGGTTTTTGCCTTCATCCTTGGCAGTTTCAAGTCTCTCATTGACCACCTCGGCCATGCGATATATGGGTGTTTTAGGATGGAAGTAACCGAGACCCACGGACAGCGTTTTCTTGCAACCGGTATAAGAATTGAAGGCATTCCTTATTCTGAACGCCAGTTCAAAGACCTGATCCCAGGCACCAGCTATGAAGAAGTCATCCCCACCGGCATACACAACCACTATGTCCGGCTTCTCCGGAAGTTTTCGCAGGGATGGAACTTCTCCCATACCGCGGCCCAGAATTAATTCTCTTAAATAAGCCTTGAAGAAGTAGTCCATGAACCTTGAAGCCGTGGCCAGCTTTGACGGGCTGTCCAGGCTTTTGAAGAAATCCCCCAGATTATCAACATCTCCTTTCAGAATCCCAACTCTTTTCGCTCCGATTGAATTCTCTGCGAGCTCGTCAAACGATGCCACACCCTCCTTGCCCTCTTTATAGTAGTCCGCTACAAAGTAGGGCACAAACTCCACATTTTCCGGAATCTCTGGCGGTTCCAGCGTGTTCTTGAGGAGCAGGAACTCATCGCCTTCCATTAACTCCTCCTCCCCCATGTATGGGACGAAATACCTGAAAGGCCCCCGCATCATGGCTGCTCTGGGCTCACCTTTTGTTAGTATGAAACCCTTCAGCTTGGGTAGTGTTCCTCCGAGGCTCCTAAGCTCCATACAGGTCGGACAGATTTCTGTACCGTTCTCCTTTATCAAGCTATTTGAGGGCACCTCTTTTCTGCAGATGCTACACTCTTTAAGGTTTTCCGTTTGCTTCGCAGTGTGGAAGAGCCCCTCTATTTCACCAAATCTCTGGAGTTTTCTCGTCTTCAGCTTTAGTTTGAGCCTGCCTCTAGCATTTGAGAAGAGGTTCTCTTTTCCTTTTCTGCCGAACTCCTCCCCCGTTATGGGCTCCCATTCCAGGGCAAGGTAAAGGCTCCCATCAAACTCCCTGTAGAGCCATTCCACAACGTGTTTTCGTATCCTCTCGAGTTCCTGAATGACTTCCGGAGTGTTTTGGGCTATTATGAGAAAGTGTCCACCCGCGTTGAATAGCACGTTGGCCCTTGTGAGCTTAAGACTTGAGAGTATCTCAAGCACGACATCCCAACCTATGAGCTCCAGATAGGCACTTCTTGCGCGGAGGTATTTCAGGGTTCCTTTTCCACTCACGTGATATATAAAGTCCTGTATTCCCGAGAAATCGCCCTCAATAAGTAGAAAACGTTTTTCTTTTCTGCATCTCCCCGACTTAACGTCCTCAGCGGTGCATCCGGAGCGAAACATCGCAAGGGCTATTGCTGAGGTCATCCTCATGTGGTCATAAAGTGATATGACGTTCCCCTCGCTTGTTGCTGAGCTGACGAAGGTAAGGTATTTCTCGAGGACGGGCAAAATCCTATCAACCTTAAGTTTGGCCGTAAGAAGATCCTTCCAGAGGCCTTTGACAAGTTTTCTGTAATTCTGAGGACTGATTGAAGAAATATCTCCAGGAATGGGGAGACTTTTCTTGAAATCGAGCTCTATTAGTGGATAAGCTTTTTCCTTTGTAAACACTGAGTAGAGCGGCCTCAATGCCTGTGGCTGTCCCTCCTCCCTCTCGCTCGATGCCAAGTTATCGGCCTCGTATACTATCCAGAGAGCATTAAGCACATCCTCCACGGAGAGACCAAAACGCTCCGGATGAACTTCTGCTATTCTTTTTCTCATATTCTCCTCTACCATTGATTTCCCATGATGAAACTCGGAAAATAGGGAAAGGAGCAGGTACTCCTCTCTGCCAGTGTTCCTTGCAAGATCCTTGAGAAACATCGCACCCTGTATGGAGTGGTCATCGGTATAGAGATTGGCCCGCTGTACGGGCTTTCCTATGTCATGAAGTAGACCACCAAGAGCGATGAGCTCATCAATCTTCACTAACTCACCCCCTATCGAACTTAAAAAGTCAGATTTGAAGTGTTTTTGACCAATCTATGTTTGCTAGTACAAATACTCCCTGTTTTAAACTTTGGTGGGGCATAAACTCTTGAAAAATTCTCCAATGTTACACAACTTATTACTTGACTTGCTCGGGTGGTGGATCACGTCATTAATTGGAGTCTAAGTTCGGTGGCATTTCAATTCGCATAAATGCCACCATTACTACCACATCTGCTTCATAGAATTTATAATGCTTCATTGATTATAAACTTTTTGAATGTGTTATGCGTATGTTGTCATGGTATGTTAGTATTATTTTTATGGAACTCCTTGAGAACTTGAAAAAGGTCTAAAAGAGCGCCTCGATGGAAAGAGGATTCATTTAAGATTTCCTTGCCTGATACCAAGCAATGGCTATGATTACAAGGGCACCAAGGACAAAGCCCAGAATCCCCACATGATCTTTGCAGACGCTGGAATGTAGGGGACGGTCTGAACGCTGATTGTGGTAGTTTTAATAGTCTGAGTTTCTGTTATTGTGTGGGTTTCCGTTGCGATCACGGTACTGCGGATGTGGACAGTGGAAGTCTCGGTTAATGTTGGGGTTGTTTCGTTTTCTCGGGGAACGGTTACGTTAAGGTGAATAACGGTTGAAGCCACAACCCCAACATTAACCGAAACTTCTACTGTCCACATCCGTAGCACCGTGACCGCAACGGA
>DQUR01000278.1 GCA_015662175.1 Thermococcus paralvinellae
AACTTGGAACAGTTGGGGTTCTCTTGGCAAGCGGGGTTACGAAAGCAAAAGATCCAGAAAAGGCGATTTGGGATTTGGTTTCTCTAATCTGAATAGTTTTTTAGCCTCCAACGATTATTATATCGGCCTCTATATCTTCGAGGGAAGAATTCCAGCCACCGACAACATACCTTTTTCCGTCCCCAGTTTCAACGGTGATATTTGAAATGACTTTGGCATTATCTTCGTAGTAGTTCACTATCCTGCCCTCAATTTCCACAGGCTCCTTGCTTTTAACGAACTTCCCAATGACCCTAACCCTTGAGTTCATCAGGTTAAAGAGCTGTATATCCTTAACAAGCTTCCTTATGTGAATATACTCTTTCGGGAGAATTAATTTCCTTCTCTCTTCATACACAGTCCTTCCAGTGGGCCAGAGGGCGTGATAGAAATACCGGTCAAACATAAACAGTAAATTCTCGTCTTTAATTATCATTGCATAGCCGTGAAGAGTTGAAGTCCCTGATGTTAGGGCTTCACTCGGTGCATAAATTCCCATCTTTTTATCCTGGATCAGAATAAATGGGTCTGGAACATCTCTAATTCTGATTCTATGAGCAATCGGGGGAACCTTACCTGCCCCGTACACAAATAAATCTATCTCGACACCGGCCTTTTTCTTTTTCATAAGTTCATCCTGGATTTTCCTCAGGAAAGGGAGAGGGAGAGCCAAAGATATATGTCGCTTGGCATTTTTAATGGCGTCTTTTACATATTTTTCAAAAGTTATCTTGCTCTTTACCACAATTATATTCCCTATCTCATCCACCCTTGGGTTGTAAAGTTCTTTCAGCATTTCTTTTACCAGATTAACTTTTCTGATATATTTGCGTTCGATTTCAGAGAAGACCCTTTCTGGATTGACCGCAACCACCCTTTTAGGTCTGCCACCAATTGTTATTACGAACCCTTTGCTCATGAGGGTTCTAATTACGTCGTATATCCTTGGTTGGGGAACTTTTGAAAGGGTTGCCAATTCACCGGCTGTTAAAGGCCCTTCTTTGATCAGGGTAAGGTATGCATTAACCTCATATTCATTGAATCCCAGCTCCTTAAGGAGCTCTTTAAGTTCTTTTTCGCTCATATTATCCCTCAAATTATTGCTTTTTCAGTGCTCTTATCGAAGACATGGATGTTGTCAAGGTCTATGATTATGCCAATCTCCTTCTTTAGCTCCACGGGTATGTGGCCAGGTACTTTAACTTTTATGATCTTACTTCCCACCTTTGCGTGAATTATTGTATCAGTTCCAAGGGCTTCTACAAAATCAACCACACCCTCTATCCTTGCTTTTCTTTTGACATGCAGAAATTCAGAAATGCCTTCAATAGTCATGTGCTCCGGCCTTATTCCAAAAACAACGGTTTTGTTGATATAATTTCTAAGTAATTCTCCCAAATCTTCAGGGAGAGGCACTTCAAACCCCTCCCCCTCCAAAACAACACCTTTATCAGTTTCTTTAACAGTGACATCAACAATGTTCATCTCCGGGGCTCCTATGAAGGTTGCCACAAAGATCGAATTTGGTTTTGAGTAAACTTCAACCGGTGGTCCCACTTGTAGAACTTTTCCTTGCTTCATCACGGCAATTCTGTCACCCATTGTCATTGCCTCAACCTGATCGTGGGTAACATAAACTGTAGTGACTTTAAGCTGAGTTTGAAGCTTTTTAATTTCAGCACGCATCATGACTCTGAGCTTTGCATCCAAGTTCGAGAGAGGCTCGTCCATTAAGAGAACGTCAGGCTCAACAACAATAGCCCTGGCAACCGCAACTCTCTGCCTCTGACCACCACTTAACTGTGCAGGATACCTGTCCAAAAGCCCCTCTATCTGCAAAAGCTCGGCGGCCCACCTGACCCTTCTTCTAATTTCATCTTCTGGATATTTCTTTATTCTCAAGGGAAACGCTATGTTGTCGTATACTTTCATATGCGGCCATACCGCATAGCTCTGGAAGACCATCGAAATGTTTCTGTCCTTTGGAGGCAAATACGTCACTTCTCTCTCCCCAAACCATATCTTTCCCGCCGTTGGTATTTCCAGTCCAGATATCATCCTAAGTGTTGTCGTCTTCCCACAGCCACTCGGCCCCAAAAGAACCAGAAATTCGCCATCTCTTATCGTTAGGTTTATCTCCTCAACCGCTTTTACCCTTCCCTTGTCAAAATACTTCCTGAGGTTTTCAAGTCTGACCTCAACCATTTTAACACCTCACCTGAGCGTTATACCCCACATTGTGATTAAATACCTCCTTGCAAAGAATATGAACAGCATAGCAGGGAGGATCATTATAAACGCGGCGGCAAATTTGTAGTAATCCGGTGCAGCCCCACCGCTGGCTCCCGCCATTATTGATAATATTTGAGCCGGTAGAGTTCTGTGCTGAAGGGTCAGAACCGATGCAACAAAGACCTCATTCCATGACATGACAAAGGTGAACATTGCAGCTGCTGCCAATCCTGGAAGGGCCAACGGAAGGGTTATTTTAAGGAATGCTCCAAGTCTCGTTAGTCCAAATACCATAGCGGCCTCTTCAAGCTCTGTGGAAACTCCGGCAAAAATGCTCGAAGTTATGAGAACAACAAATGGAAGGGCCATCGCTGTGTGAGCCAGTGCAACACCGAGCAGGGTATCTATGAGGTTTAGCCTAATATAAAGCACAACCAGGGGTATTGCCATGACGGGAATTGGGAACATCCTCAATGCAACTATTGAGAGTTTTATGGTATCCTTTGCTGGGAAGATGAACTTTGCCATTGCATAACCTGCAGGAATTCCAAGGGCGAAGCTTATAATTATCGTCAAAACTGCCACAATAATGCTGTTTTTAATGGCATCGAGAGCCCCAAGCGTGAATAGCAAAGTATAGACCCACTGCTTTGTGTAGTGGAGGGGAACTATCCTGTTGGGATCATAGTAGTCGAGCTTTGATGAAAATGCGTAAAGGGTCACCACTACCAACGGCACAACTATCCAAGCAACAACCGTAAAAATGAACGTGTAAAAAGCTATTTGCTTAAGCATGAACTTTGTCCTGTCGTTCATCCTTTCACCTCCAGATACTCAGCTTTCATGAACTTGATGTACATAGCACCAAGAACGATCGAAAGTACGGCAATTGTCAATGCATAGATTGAAGCAACACCATAGTCCTTAATCTCAGTGAGCTGGTAGAAGCCTTCTCCTGCCAGAATTGGGATGTCCCTTCCCGCTAAGATCCAGACGATACCGAAAACCTGCATTGCGAAGAGCGTTCTTATTATTAGGGCACTCTGGATACTTGGTTTCAATAGGGGGATAACTATCTTCCTTAACTTTGTCCAGTAATCTGCTCCAAATACTTCCGCTGCTTCCAAGTACTCCTGACTTATCATCTGCAAACCAGCCAAGATTATAACAAAAACAATCGCAGT
>DQUR01000158.1 GCA_015662175.1 Thermococcus paralvinellae
ATCTCCATGAGCCTTTCATAAAGCTCATCAACCTTTTGTGCAACCTCTTCGACCGTAAAGCCCTTCTTAACGGCCAGCCAAACCGCTCCCCCGGCTCCAACACCCTCCTTCACGTAGCCTCTCTCATAATCCCGCAGGCCCTTAAACCTGCTCTTTGAGAAGTCAAGCTCGGCATGGTAATAGATTATACCGATGTCCCTTGCCGTCTCCCTGAAGGTTGAGCTCTTATCATCCACAACCCACCTCGTTGTGGCAATCATGAATCTGCTCAAATCCTCTCCCATTGCCTTGAGGAGAGCAGCTACTGCAAGCATCTGAGTTCCCCCTGCCAGCACAACCTCGCCCCTGAACCCCTGAGAAAGTCCAACAACGCTTGCCATCATCGGATCGCCAAACTCCTCCAGTGCCCTTAGGGGTTCTTTCGCAAGCTCACCTTTCTCAATGCCAGCCCTCCTAAAACCCTCCATGATAACCCGCTCCTTCAGGCTTTGTGGATTATCCGGAGCTGCCGAGCTTGTTCTTGCCCTATATCCTAAAGCCCAGAGAACGGCCTGTGCTGTTGTCGTCCCTCCAGGCGTTGATTCGCCAATCACAATCTCCCTCAGCCCAAGTTTGTCCAGCTGTTCCCCAAAGAGCTTAGCCCTTTCTATGATTTCCCTTGCCTCTGGAAGGGCCCTTTGTTTTCTGAAGTCTCTTCCAACAGCATCGCTTATGTGAACATGAGGGACCAAGGGAGCCAGATACGTGCCTCCCCTGACAATTACGACGGGAAAGTCAGCCAGCTCCTTGGCCGCTTTTGTGATTATGGCCGGTGTTGGATGCCCTTCCGGAGTTACAGGGATGGCATCGATGATTTTGGGCTTTTCGTAAAACAGATATTCAGCATCTGCTGGGGGAGTTAGCTTTGTCAATTCAGGTGTTGCTCCAGCAACACTTATTCCCGGAATTGTGCTTATCTCAGTGTTTCCAAGAACCACCAGCATCATTGTAATTCACCCCTAGCAATTTTATCCAACAAACTTATATACCCTTCGCCCATACTCTCACTAAATTGGACAAATAATCCAGGTGAGAACAATGGGAAGAAAAACTGCCCTGCTTTTGATATTGCTACTTTTTGGAGTGATGATAGCGGGCTGTATAAACCAGCAAACATCTCCAACTCTAAGCCCTCAGGAGACCCCTAAAGAGACGGCCCAGCCAGCTTCAACCACATCGATCTCTACAACTATTTCTACTTCTACAACTGAAAAACCAAGGTATCCAATTACCATCACTGATTTTGAGGGTAGGAAAGTCACGATTGAAAAAGAGCCCCAGAAGATTGTTTCCCTGGCACCAAGCATAACAGAAACCCTATACTTCCTTAAAGTCCTGGACAAGGTTGTTGGCGTTACAGAATATGACAACTTCCCCCCTGGAGTTAAGGAGGGTAGAACAGTTATCGGTGGCTTTAGTGATCCGAATATTGAGGTTATTGCATCGCTTAAGCCCGACTTAATAATCGGAACTTCAATGCATGTCAAATACCTCAAACAGCTCGAGCAGATCGCACCTGTAATAATCATTGACCCCAAGAACATGGAGGACATTTATAAGGCGATTGAGCTCCTCGGCAGGGTTGTTGACAAGGAGGAACAGGCACAAAAGGTTATTGCGGATATGAAGTCAAAGGTTGAAGAGGTTCAGAATGCGATTAAGGACAGGCCTAAGGTCAAAGTATTTTACGTCGTCTGGAATAATCCCCTGATGACTGCCGGAAAGGGAACGTTCATCGATGATCTGATTAAACTAGCTGGTGGAGAAAACATATTCAGCGATATTGAAGGTTGGGCGCAGGTAAGTGTGGAACAAATTTTGGCCAGAGACCCGGAGGTTATAATCCTCACCCCCCACTGTGGAATGACAGTCCAAGATGTATACACCAGTGAACTTTCAAAGACAACAGCCGCCAAGGAAGGGAAGGTTGTGGTCATTCAAAACGAGGACATTCTCGTGAGGCCCTCACCCAGAATAGTTCAAGGCCTTGAAGAACTTGCAAAGGTTATTCATCCCGATGCCTTTGGAGGAAAATACCCGCTCACCGTCGTTGACTTCATGAACAGAACGGTTACAATCGAAAAAGAGCCCCAGAGAATTGTCTCACTTGCACCAAGCATAACAGAAACCCTGTTCTACATAGGTGCCGGTGATAAGGTTGTTGGCGTTACGGAATACGATGACTTCCCACCCCAGGTGGCCAATATCACGAAAATTGGCGGCTTTAGTGATCCTAATGTTGAGGTTATCGCATCGCTTAAGCCAGACTTGATAATTGGAACTTCAATGCACGTTAAATACCTCGAACAGCTCGAGCAAATTGCACCTGTAATAATCGTTGAACCGAGAAACATTGATGAAATCTACAAACAAATTGAGCTCCTCGGCAGGATTACCAACAGGGAGGAATACGCACGGAGTGTTGTTAATGAAATGAAGGCAAAAGTTGATTACATAACTTCAATGGTCAAGGACAAGCCAAGGCCAAGGGTTTTCTTCATAAGCTGGTGGAACCCAATCTACACTCCGGGAAGGGACACATTCCAAGGGGATCTCATCGAGCTGGCTGGAGGGGAAAACGTATTCAGCGATTTAACAGGCTGGGCTCAGGTGAGCATCGAGCAGGTACTGGCAAGGAACCCGGAGATCATAATTCTCTCGGCCCATGCTGGGATTTCACCGGAACAGCTCTGCGAGACAGAGCTCGCAAAGACAGATGCCGTGAAGAACGGAAGGGTTTACGTCATAAGCGACGACAACATAATCTCCCGCCCAGGACCCAGGATTGTGCTGGGCTTAGAAGAGCTGGCGAAGTTCATACATCCTGAAGTCTTCAACTATGATCCGCAACCGTTGAGATGCAGCGCTACAGCCTCTGGTTAAACTTTCTCTTCTTATCATTTTTTGGTGATTGTTATGACGAATATTTACCACATTGTCCAATTTCAAAGCGGAGATGCATATGTGCTTTTTTATATGGTTGTCATTGGCGCTGTTCTTATTGTGTATGGGCGTTTGAAAAATGGAATCTGTGTCTTCCAAACGATTTAAAGAGAAAGCTTGATAAGCTTTGGATCAAGGGGATATTAAATTTTTGAGCATTGAGGAAGTTGTGAGAATTTTAAAGGAAAACGGTGTTAAGTTAGCCTTCTTCGGAGGTGGAGAGCCTACAATTGATAGAGAGCTCAAACCGTTGATAAAACACCTGAAAAAAGAAGGGATTGACGTGTGGCTTGTTACCAATGGCGAGCTTTTGGATAAGGAGCTTGTTGATTTGGTAAAAATAAGGACCCTTGATGATGAGCTTCACAAGAAAATAACTGGAGTTCCTAACTATAAGGCTCTTGAGAACTTTAAGCGCTTTGTAAAAAGCGGAAAAATAGTTGCCGAAACTGTGTATGTTAAAGGTCTAGTAGCTAGTAGAATGTGATGAGATCCTAAGAATAGCTAAGTTTATCGCATAACTAAACCCAGACATCAGGCTCAGAATTTGACTCCTTGTCCAGAATCCCGTGTATGAAGAGGTTGATGAATGCATAAGGAAAGTGAGAAAAATCCTGCCAAACACATATAGAATAAAGACAACAGGAAAAGGTAAGCCTCCCAATTTGCTTTATCCCAAACTAGGTGAGTGAAATGGGAAAGGCCCTCATGATTCAGGGAACATCATCCGGAGCCGGGAAGTCTTTGCTAACAATGGCCCTGTGCAGAATCTTCACAAATATGGGCCATGACGTAGCTCCATTCAAGAGTCAAAACATGAGCCTGAACTCCGCTCCATCAATCGAGGGTGGTGAAATCAGTAGAGCGCAGTATTTACAGGCTTTAGCGTGCAGAAAGAAACCCTCAATAAAGTTCAATCCAATTCTGCTCAAGCCTGAAGGAAAGATGAGGAGTCAAGTTGTATTTATGGGAAAGCCAATAGGAAGCGTCTCCGCTAAAGATTACATGCTCTCTAAGAAGGAGGAGCTTTTTAGAAAAGCCATGCAGGTTTTAGATGAGCTTTTAAAAAAGCATGACATAGTTGTGATTGAGGGTGCCGGCTCACCTGTGGAAATTAACCTCAAAGACTATGATATAGCCAATATGCGTGTTGCAAAGCATGCAAAGGCCAAAGTGATTTTAGTCACTGATATAGACCGGGGAGGTAGCTTCGCTTCAATAGTTGGCACGATGGAATTACTAGGCAGGGAAGAGCGGGAACTAGTTATGGGTTTTGTCTTCAACAAGTTTAGGGGAGATGCATCCCTGCTAAAACCCGGCTTTGACTATCTTGAGAAGAGATACGGTAAAAGAGTGTTGGGTGTAATACCCTATACGGAGCACAAAATCCCAGAGGAAGATTCTCTCGTTAGCTTTCCAAAGGTTAAGGGCAATTTGCACATCCAGATTATTAAGCTCCCCCACATAAGCAACTTTACCGACTTTGAACCCCTTCATTGGGCAAATGGTGTTGATTACGTAACGAAGGCTGAGGAAATCAAAGGGGATTTAATCATAATACCTGGAAGCAAGAACACCGTTGAAGACCTGCTCTGGATGAGAGGGAACGGCATTGAAGATGCTATAGTTCAGGCTCACCACGAGGGTTCTTTCGTCGTTGGAATCTGCGGCGGCTTTCAGATGCTTGGAGAGAAAATTATTGACAGCATCGAATCAAAGCGCGGTGAGGTTAAAGGAATTGGACTGTTGAAAGCTAAAACGGTATTTGCCAAAACCAAAAGGACTAATCATTTAAAGGCTGAGATTCTCTGGAAGCCGTTTAAGGGTATGGGGGTTGAGGGTTATGAGATTAGAATGGGACGATCTGTATCAGAAAAGCCATTTTCAATAATACGTGAGATAAATGAAACTAAGGCTTTTGAACCTGAAGGGGCTGTCGGTAACAGGGTCTTTGGCACTTATCTCCATGGAATCTTCCACAACTTTGAGTTTACGGAGAAGTTTTTAAACATGCTTCGCTTAGAGAAAGGTCTTGAACCGGTAACAGTGCAGAGATGGAGCATTGAAGAGGAAATCGAGAGGTTTGCTAAGGTCGTTGAGAATAGCATTGACGTGGAATACATCATCTCGGAGCTCGGATTAGGTTAGCAACCCTCTCCGCAAGCTTCAGCTCCTCGGGGGTGTTCACATTTAATGCCAGCAGTGGATTGCTGAGCTTAAAGAACCTCTCCGCTTCTTCAGCCACGGCATTTAATCCAACGATTGCATATCCCTTATAGACCACGGGGTTCAGGTCTTTTGGGACAAGGCTCAGGGGAAGAACTCCCGTTAAGCTTGTTTTTTCATTGAAGGCCTTCTCGATAAGCCAAAAATCCGAGGCCTTCACGAAGGGAACATCCGCAGGGACACTTACAAATGGGCCGAACTCACGCAAAAGCCACTGGATGTCTTGGACATAGCCTTCTCCCGGCGTTTCAATGAAGGGGATCCTCTCTTTAATGCATAGCACCTTGGTTTTGGGCGTGTTTTTGCTCAATGCAATTAAGACCTCATCGATCATTTTAGCCCGCTCATAAACCCAGAGGAGCATCTCCCTGCCGGCTATTTTCAGTATGGGTTTCTCTTTTCCCATCCTGCTTGATTTTCCGCCCGCCAGGATTATTATCATTGACACCACCAAACAAAAGCCAGAATCAAAAGCGTCCCGGCCCTCGTTATCTCCGCTATTGCTCCGATGCAGTCACCGTTTAAACCACCAAAGTTGTCAAGGCTGAGCTTAATAACGTAGAGTCCGATTAAAAGGCCCAAAACCGAGAAGGCCACTTTTTGATTGTAAATTATTGGAGGGAGGAGCAAGGCCACGTAAATCAAACTTCCGGTGAAAAGCTGCTTTCGGTTCATGGTTTCCATGAAATACGCCCCAAGTCCTTTTCCGAGAGGCTTTCTTGTTGCCAATGCAAGAACCATCGCATATTTTGAGTTGAGCTCACCGATGAAGAGGGCATAAAACGGTGTATAGTTCAGGGAATAAACCTGGATGAATAGGATCATAACAACAGC
>DQUR01000176.1 GCA_015662175.1 Thermococcus paralvinellae
GCCAAAAGCAGTTCTTCGCTCATAAACAGTGAGACTTCCCTATTTGAGCCTATCTGAGCATAGGCATTTCCTGAAGAGAACGCTCCAATGACAAAGCTCAAAGTTGCTAAACCGATCAGATACACCACAACTATGAAGTCTCCAACGAAGTTTATTGAGCTGGGCAACAGTGTTGGGACCATTAGATAAGCCGTCAAAACTGCTGTAAAAGTTACATAAGGAGCGAGCTTGTAGAGTGATTTAACAGAATCTTGAGGTTCAATTGTAGGTCTCTTGAAGAGCTTTATCAGGTCCCACCATGTCTGGAATATTGATGGCCCTTGCCTGTTCTGCAAACGTGCCCTAATTTTCCTCTCAAAGCCGTCCACAATTGGGGCAAAGAGTAGGGCAAATGCTAAATTGATCACTATGAAAATGACGCTCATAATCCAACACCTCCCAAAACTACCACCAAGATCACAATCAAGGCCATTGCAAGGGAGAGCATTGAGTTCAAGTCATGAGATAAAATTTCAAACCTGATTCCCAACATTCTTCCCATCTTTACAACTTTCTGCACAAATACCTTACTAACATCGCCCAAGGCATAAGCTTCACTGAAAGCCTCTGTAAAGTCTCTGTAATATGCGTCGGCTGGCATGCTCACATTGAGATCTTCACTCCTTCCGGTCTTCCAAGTCGACATGACATTGCCTCTTGACGGAATAAGCAACAGGGCCATTAGTGTTGAAACCAGCAGGAATGCAAAAATTATTATCGGGGAATAACTGCCCGTTTTTGGCACAATAAGGGAAGGATAACTCACAATTGATATAACTGGGACGCCTATTGATTTCAGGGCTTGTGATATCATTTTCAATGGAACAATGGGGTATACTCCAAATGCTATGCACAGCAAAGCCAAGAGAAGCTGAGGAGCGGACATTAGGATTGGAACTTCCTTTGCATCAATTTCCTTGATTGGAGGTTTTGTGAAAATGGCGGTGAAATACTTTACGAAAGCTCCAAGAGTCGCAGCACTTATGAAAATCGCAATTATTCCAAAGAGCGAAGTTGTCGGAGAGGAAAGTGTCGAGATGTAAATCATCCATTTGCTCACAAATCCATTGAGAGGTGGCATACCAGCTATTGCAAGTGAACCTATTAAAGCAGTAAAAGCTGTTAGGGGCATCTTTTTTGCTAGACTTCCTAAATAATTCAAATCCCTTGTTTCAGTTTCATACATCACTGACCCGGCTGTGAGGAACAGAAGTCCTTTAAAGAGGGCATGATTCATTGTGTGGAAAAGGGCAGCAGCCAGAGCTATACTTCCAAAGAGCTGATCTCCGTTCGCAAGGAAGTAAATTCCGGCTCCCATGGGTAAAAGGATATACCCAATGTTGTCTATACTTGAAAAAGCCAATAAACGTTTTGAGTCTTCTTGAAGCAGGGCGTACATTATGCTGAAAAATAGTGTCAGAACTCCAAATACAGCTATTACAATTCCAATCTCTGGCTTTAATGGGAAAAAGCTAACGAAAAACCTGAGCAACATGTATATTGGTAGCTTAATCATAATACCACTCAGCAGGGCCGAAACGTTGCTCGGAGCTTCAGGGTGGGCATCAGGAAGCCATGAGTGGAACGGCACCATGGCCGCTTTAACTCCAAATCCTACGAGCAATGCGAATGTTAATGCGTAAAGCATTTCAGGATGGGCTGATAGATAATCTGGTAAAATCTTGGCAACCTCGGAATAGTTAGCGTTAAAATCTGTAACTTTGAGGATTATTAACACAACGGCCAATACAAGAAACTCAGCCCCAGCCTTTGTCATGCAGAAGTATTTGAATGCTGCTTTTACCGCTTTCTCTTCACTCTGTTCAACTGCAACTAAAAACTGTGAAAACAGGCTCATAAGCTCCCAGAAAATTATGAACCATAGCAGATCCCAACAAATCAGCACGAGATACATGGTCAACAGGAAAATTGGGTAGTTGAAGGTGTAAACACGCATGTCCTCTTTGTCAGAATACTTCTCCATATACTTGATGCCATAAACCGATGCACAGAGGCTTAAAATTCCCAGTATGAGTAAGAAAAATGCCGAAAGTGAATCAACCCTAAAGATTAGCCAGTTGAGGGATGCAAGAAGCGAGGATGAATTAAACAAGTTGTATTTAAGCTCAAGTGTTGTTCTAAAGCCCAAAACTCCGATGTATATCATTACTATTGACGCCATTGTTGATAGTGCACTTACAATCTTGAGAATCATTTTTGCTTTTGACAACCCTATCAGCGTTGCCACAGTTAGTATACCAATGGGTATTAATAATACCTGACTTTCCATTGCTTTTCACCCCAATTAGCCTAGATTTTAGCAAAGCATGCGTTGGGTGAAATTTTTATTCATCAAAATCCATTGTGAAACTTTTTATGGAGTGACGTTTAGATATTTTTGCCCAATGTGTCCACTTAAACCTTTGGCGTGCATTGTGGAACAAAAATGGGCATCAAGTGGAGGCCCTCAAATACACCTTATGGGAGACAAAATCAATATAATCAATCTCGTATCCCTCAAGAACCAACTCTTTGCCGAGTATATCTTTTACGACGATCCTTCCATTTTTAATCTCAAGTAGGGTTACATCCGTCATAACAACCCTTGCTTTTCCATCCTCAAGAACCACAACTTTTGACTGGCACATTTTATGACACCTTTGAACGCTTTTTTATGCTCAATATCCTTTTTGCAAGGGCCTCCACATCTCTATACACTGGAGACTCCTTTGGAATTGCATCGACGCCTTTTCCCTCATTGTCCACATCGATTATGCTCTCATCGAAGCTTACAAGGTGGTATGGCGTTGAATCCGAGAAAACTTTTGCATAAAGCTGGGAAGCTTTTATGGAATTGCGAACTTTATTCATCACGAGTATTACGTTTGATATGTTGAGTTGCTTTCCCATTTCTATGAGCTTCCTCGCTATCAGCAAGGACTTAAGCGTTGGTTCTGTCACACAGACCATAACATCAAATTTTTCTGCCAGCCCTCTTCCGAATACCTCCGCTCCAGCCTCACTATCCACAATAACGATATCCCTTTCAGATAGCAAAACATGCAACAAAAATGCCCTAGCGAGAGCCAATGCCGGACATAGGCAACCCTCTTTGCTCTGCTCTATGCTCCCAACCACCACAAGCTTTAGGTTTGGCTTTATTGTTATACCATACCGCTCAGCCAAATCATCGACCTTTGGGGTAAGTGAGAATAAAACTCCCCATCCTTCCCCCGGCTTTGCCCCAGTTCTTTCCTCTGCAAGCTTTTCATTCCGTGAAAGGGGGATGATATTTAAAGCTTCTTCAAATGGAATCCCCAAGCTTTGAGCAAGATTTGGAACTGAGTCCGTGTCCAGGGCCAGCACGTTATACCCCTTGTCAGCTAAGATATGGGCCAATAAAGCTGAAATAGTGGTCTTCCCAACCCCACCCTTTCCAGCGATGAGTATCTTCATCCCAGTGCCCCCACAAAAAAGGAAAAAATCAAACTGGCCACTTGAGCTTCTTCCTCTTCTCAATTATTACATTGTATATCGTTTCCGCCGCTTTCACCGGATCCGACTCAACGTAGAACCTGCCTCCAAGGAGATCCTCTATGTCATCCGTGAGGATTTTGGTTACTTTCTGACTTCCAAGGACGGGTGGAACAACGCCCAAGTGCGTGAAGACACCGCTTGCAACGAAGTAGGTTCCGATTGAAACTGCCTTCTCACTCATCCACTCTGGAGCAGAGCCTGCCACAGGTAGGTCTGAAATGTCCACACCCAAGGCATTTGCCAATGCTCCCAGTGTTATTAAGATTCTTGAACAGTCAACACAGCTTCCCATGTGCAGGCATGGTGGAATTCCAAGTGTTTCACATATCGCCCTCAATCCTGGACCTGCCATTTCAGCCGCTTTGGGTGTTAGTAACCCATGCATTGCTGCGGCAATTCCCCAACAACCAGTCCCCACGACCAGAACATCCCTCTTGATGAGCTCTTTGGCCAGGGTGACGTGACTGAAGTTATGTTTGACTCTTGGGTTGTTACATCCAACAACCCCGACGATTCCCTTTATCGTTCCATCCTTGAGAGCATTTATCAAGGGATCCAACGTTCCACCTAAGGCCTCAAGTATTGCCTCCACGCTGAATCCGGCAACCAGCTCTACCTTATGCTCTGGAATGTAGACCTTTGCCGGAACTCTGTTCTTGTAGTTTTCAATAGCGATTTTGACTATTTCTTTGGCTATCTCATCCGCTCTCTCCGGCTTGAATTCAACGTGTATTGTTCCTGGAATACGGGCCTTTGGCTCGGTTGTTATTATTTTGGTGTGATAGCACGAGGCAACGTCAACCAACGATGGCATTAGACACTGATAATCAACTACTACCGCCTCAACCGCACCCGTTATAATTGCCAACTCTTGCATCAGGGCATTTCCAGCGACCTGAACTCCAATTCTCGAGAGAACCTCGTTCCCAGTACAGCACATTCCAGCAACGTTGACTCCCTTTGCCCCGTATTGCTCTGCCAAGCTCTTCATCTCTTCGCTCTGAGCAACTTCGGCTATCTTCATTGAAAGGATCGGGTTGTGACCATGGACAACTATGTTCACCATGTCCTCCCTCAAAACGCCCAGATTTGCAAATGACTTTATGGGCTTTGGTGTTCCAAATAGGATGTCGCTCAAATAGGTAGCCATCATTGAGCCACTCCATCCATCAGCCAGTGCAGTCCTTACACCATGCAGTAAAAGGCTAACCGGATCTGCATCAACGCCCATGTGTGTTCTGTGCATACATTCACACACTTCCCTGTCGATTGCCCTTGGCAGAACCCCGAGTCTCTCCCAGAGCTTAATCCTCTTCTTAGGTGCAGTTGCCGCAAGCAATCTCAATGGTTCGTCGTCAGGCTTTCCAAATTCCATTTCAAGGATGTGGGCAACTTCCAATGCAATTTCATTTTCATCCTCTGCGCTTACGCCCAGGATCTTTGCCAGCTCCCTTAATTTTTCAGTGTCAGTTAGCTTGTATCCCTTAAACTCTCCCTCTGCTGTTCCTTTGAACACGTGGACTATGTCCCTTGCATGGTCACTGTGACTGGCGGCACCAGAGGCTATCATTCTTACGATGTTCCTTGCCACTATTGTGTCAGCATCCGCACCACAAACTCCCTTAGTAGGCCCAGCACCGAATGGATCTATCCTACACGGTCCCATTGTACAGTTCCTGCAGCAAACACCCAAAAGCCCAAATCCACACTGTGGTTGCTGCTCCAAAAATCTGTGCCAAGCCGTCTTCGCCCCATCTTCTTCGGCCTTTTCAACGAGTTTCCCAACACCAGGAGTTGTGGAAACCTGCTTTGGGGAAACCCTATACCTAATATATTCAACCATCAGGAGCACCCCCTAATACCACTTAACTTTCGAATAAGCCATGTACAGATCCATTAATCTGACTTTCTCCTCTCCCCTCTTTTCTTCGCTGACTGGTTTCGTGTATATTAACCCTGGGACCTTTAAACCAGAAATGAATTGTTCTGCCCTATCCCTTCTGATCTCATCCAAAAGTTCCTCCAAGGTGCCAAACTTTAAAGCCCTGGTTGGGCAAGCTTCCACGCACGCTGGTTCATTTCCCTCTCTTATCCTATCGACACAGAAGTCACACTTGAGAACAACCTTGTATTCTGTTTCATACTTGGGATGTCCAAAGGGACATGCCATAACGCACATTAGGCAACCAATGCACTTATTCGAATTCAAGAGGACAAATCCCTCTTCGCTCTTTTCAATTGCGCCGGTTGGACAGACTCTCTCACAAGGTGCATCTTCACAGTGCTGACATCTCATTGGTACGTTGAAGAAGTCCGCGACAACAACCTTTATCCTTGGCTTTGGCGTTGGCTTTTCGAAGATTGCTCCGAAGAGGTTTTTACTCATTGAATGCTCCACAGCACATGCTACCTCACACGAACGACAGCCTATGCATTTTTCTGGGTTGATGTAAATGGTCGGTTTCTCCAGATCTGAGTTTATGGGGAGAAAGGACATTGTTATTCACCCAAATTAAAGTTGAACACAAAATTAATAAATGGACCGTGTTCGGCTAATAGAACAAAAAATATCACCTATATCTGTATAGGGCGACAAGAACCTTTTCCCGGATATGCTTGTATTCCTCCAAAAGCTCCTTGGCGAAATCAGTTAGAATTGTTACACCCTTTTTCTTTCCCCCTCTTATTGAAATCAACAATGGTATCCCAAGTTTTTTCTCCAAATTTTTGATCTTTTCCCAGTAGGTTGAGGCTGGAACTCCCAAAGCTTTACATGCAGCCCTGAAGGAATTAACCTGAGATATAAGCTCCAAAAGTTCCAGAATATCCCCTGGAATTTCAATGCCCTTCTTTGTTACAAAATGGATATTGATACGGGGAGACAATCCTACGGCATCGTGGTCTATAACACAGGGTGAGAAAAGCATTTTTCTCAGTTCTTCTCGCGTTATTTCCTTGTAATTTATTTCAAATTTTGAGTGGGGACATTTGGAAAAATTTCCATAAGGGCTGAGGTACAATGCTCTACACTTTTCTCCAGTCATAGATGTTAAAACCGTGATTGGGTAGTTTCCTATGAAAACTTTTACGGCATTGTAAAAATATTTCTTACCATAATGAAGGCCAATTTCAACGTTTTCTTTCTTTGCCACCTTTTCGAGAAATTTACTCGTATTGGGGATATTGTAGAACCTGGGCCCTATCGTTATTTTTAATCCGTAACTTTTACACAGGTCAATAGTTGATAGGACATCGACAAAATCATAACTGGAGTCAAGAGGTATATAGGCCTCAAGGTTGTCTATTCCCTGTGAAAGGAGCATCCTCACAGTCTGGATATTGGCCTTTAACTCCCTGTATGATGGGATAATCAACGTTATAAAATCAACATTTTCCAACGGTGTTCTATGGAGAACACTCCTGGACACTGAAACCGGCAAGAAGAGGGTGGTTTTTTTACATAGTTCCCTAATCTCATGGATAATAGCGTTGATTTTGGGATGAAAAAGCGGATTGGGACAGATCAGTAACCCCTCATCAAATTTGAAGTCATCAAGATAGACTCTCAGCTTTTCCAGAGCTTCAAGGGGCAACATAATTCCTGCACAGCCAAATTTCTCCTTCCAAGGGCATACCAAACAACTGCTATCGCATTTGCTTGAAGGTTGAACTGCTAAAATGTCCATATTCATCACTCAAATATTACCTCAAATCCACAGAAAGAATTCCCCAATCCCCAGCAATATATCTCCCGCGTCACGTTCTCTCCGATTAGTTTTTCCATGGCACCTTGAATAAGGCCAGCTTCAAAATCACACAAAGTCCTACCAATTGGTGGGGCTTTGTAACAGCTCATGCACTCATAGATGTTAATTTTCATTACGTTGAAGGACTCATCGACGATGTCCAATATCCCAATTTTCTGGTTTAGGAACACCTTCGGTAGATCCTCTATATCCCTTATTTCACCACTTTCAACTAACCTGCTGGCCAGGTTGTATCCAGCACCCCTGAGAATCAAAGTCCTCAGGGAGGGGCTGTATTCAAGCATTCCATACGAGACCATTCTGAATGTTCTCACGTATTCCTTATCCTCAGGAGAAACCTTCATAAAAAATGGACGGATGACATTGAAGTAATTCTCAGGGGTTAGCGTAACTCCTTCCCCATTTCGTTTTTTACTGTTGACCTTTTCCCTATAAACCTCTCTCCACTTTTCCATCAGGATACCAATGTCCTCCATCCATATCATCAAAAGTTATTACGCATCCAACTTTAAGATTTTTGGTCATAAGACTTTTCAATGGAGAGGTCTAGGTTTTTTTATGATACTCCTAAGGCTTCCCATCGTCGAAGGGGAATTTATCGAAAGGGCGAACAGGTTTGTTGGACTGGTTAGAATGGATGGTGAAACCAAAAGAGCCCTCATAACAAACACCGGTCGTTTGGAGGAGTTCATGATTAGGGGTAAGAGATGTTTCTGCATTCCGAAACAGGGAGGAAAGACTGACCTTA
>DQUR01000144.1 GCA_015662175.1 Thermococcus paralvinellae
ATGCTGAATGTGTAGTTGGTCTCCCATTGAGGTGTCCAATTGCCCTCAATATCTACTGGTTTGTGGGGTAGGGTAACGTTAAAGCGGTCAAGGAGATACATGTTATGGATATGGGTGGTGTTTGTTTTGAAGTCGTAAGTTAGATTAACGAGCCAAACTTCAACATAATAGGTAACGTTTCTGTACTCATGGTTCACTATTCCTAAAATGACGGTTGCATTTTCACCGACGAAGAGCTCTGTTGGATAATCAGCGGCTTTTCCATTGGGGCCGAGAATGTAAAATTCGGTGAACTTTTCTCCGGGCTTTGGATGGGTTATGACATAACCGAGTGTTGCAATTGAAGAAATTATTACGATTATCAAAATTACTGTCAAAGCCTTGTCCAATTTGCTCGCTTTATCCCACTCAAGTTCTTTCCTGAGTCTTTCAATGTCAATCCTTGGAATCCACGGGTCAATGGCTTTCGCCCTCCTGTAGATTGCCAGAAGGCCAAATATCAAGTTAAACAGTGTTAAGCTAACCAATATTGGAATTAATCTTATGCCCCACGGTGTATAGTTTAAGGCTAAGCCTATCAGTGGAACAATCGCTATGCTTAACCCAAAGCTCAAAGCCAAGCGCTCAAGGTTATCGAGCTCCTTCCTGTTTGGAAAGAGCATGGTGATAAAAACGTAGCCCGGGAAGAAGAGGACAAATGCCAGGCCTAGTGCCTTTCTGAGCAAGCTGTCTGGGAAAAATGCTATGAGGAAATCTAACAGAAGTGAGAGAGCTATGATTGTGATTAAATCCCAGTAATCTTTCAACTTCATTGCCTTCACCTCCTTTGCGGGCTGGAAGCCTCGCCCTTCAGGGCGGGTAGGAAAGCCCGCTTTTTCGAAACTTTTTTATCCCTCATCTTTTACTACCTCCTTTTGGAGGGTGCTTCTGGCCGTGCCCGATGACACCAACCTGCCCAATGAATCCGGCGTGAGATGGTGGAGGGTGTTCCCTGTGGGAATCCCCGCCCTTCAGAGCGGGGAGGAGGTCAACCCGATAATACTTCATACACCTTTTTCATGACAATTATGGCAAATATAACAAGGAGCAGTTCGATTAAAGGCTTCATATTTTCTTTCTGTTCTTTGCTCAAGAATAATCCCCCAACCTCCAAAGTTATGAGGAGACCTATCAATGTTAACGTCAAAAATACATCAACTGTCTTTGTAGATAGAGCTGAAATTAGAATCCAGAAGGACAAAAAGAGAACAATGTAATCCTCTACATCCACTCCCTAATCCCTCCGAGCTTCTTAGCTTTTATCTCAATTCCATGTTTGCCAGATGAGAACTTCTCGCTCATTATTACCTCATTGGTTGCCTTAGCGAGACTTAACAATATTGAGGAACATATTGGACATGCTATCTGGTCACAATAGTCTATGTTTTTCCTGCATACTTCTTTGTTAACTGGACTGACAATTATGCGAAATTCTTTGCCTTGTTCTTCTATGTAGATTCCTCTAGCTAAATCCAAAGCTCTCAAGACTGAAGATGATACACTTTCAACTTCCTTATAATTGGCTCCTTCCAGAGAAGCCTCAAGGTGTTCTTCGTATTTCCTGAGAAGGTCCAAGCCTAGAGGTCTAATTGAAAGGCCCATCTGTCTCTCATTGCCCACGTTTGTTAGAAAAACTGTTTCCTCATCCAGTCTTCCCAGATCCAAGTCAAATTCTTCATGGAGGGGAATGAAAGTCCAACCTTCAGGCAAATTTTCATAGGGAGGAATATATACAGCTTTTCCTTCCAATCCTAAATCCCTAACAATCTTTTGAAGCATTTTAACATAGGGGAGAACCAAATTGTCCAAAGACTCCCTCTTTACATACTCAGATGTTTTAAAAGTGAAGACTATAATGCCCAAAAATATTCCAGCGAGCCCCAAATTAACCTGGGATTGGTTAGTATGCACAGCACCATATATCAAGACACCTAAGCCTATCATGATTAGAATCAAGCTTGCTAAACGTTCAACTCTCATGTCTTCTCCCCTCCCTTTTATAACCATTAACTTTAAAATGTTTACCATTCTCTTTTGAAGTTGAGGAAAATGAAGAGAGTTTTTGTTTTTATAATACTCATCCTCATTGCTGTGAGTGGCCTGGGGTTGGCTCTAGATAGACATATTCCCTATGAAAGTACAAGTGAAAATGACAAAGGCATTTACATTTATTTAAAATCAATCTTGCTATATTCTGGCATTACCCTGGGACAATATCATAAATGAAAACAATGAGTCGATAAACTATGCCCTAAAGCTGGAAAAAAGACTAAACATGACAAAAGAGGAAGTCGAATTTTACAAAATAATGGGAATTGAAAGTAAAATCGAAAAATACTTGCCTCCTTTCCTTAAGCTAGGAGAAGGAATTAAAGAGATCGTAAAAGGGCAGAAGATCTTCCTAGACAACATAAAAAAAGTAAAACTGGAGAAGGGTTACCACGCCTATATGAACGCCAGCAAAGGTTTAAATCTCATAAGAGAGGGGATTTCACTCTCAGAAGAAGCTTTGGATGAAATAGACGTGCTGGAATTTCTCGATGAAAACAACGTTACTGTAAAGCTGGATACCACTCAGCTCAGAGAAAAGCTAGAGAAAATAAAGAGAATGTATCTAGTTTATGAGAGGACTCTCAGTGCTTATGAGGTAGTATCTATTGAAGAAGCAAAAAACATTACAAAACCAAACATAATCGTCGTTCCTACAAAATTAACTGTCTATGCTTCAAAACTCAATCCCTTCGTTTATGAGAATGTCACCTTTTACGGATATGCCCTTGGATTTAATGAGGTTAAAATACACATTAGGAATGAATCATTTACAGTTCCAGTTAAGAACAACTATTTTTCACTCAAACATGTTTTCAAACAAGTCGGAAGTTATAGAGTCTTCGCAACTGGAATGAAGGATAGCAAATTAGAAACTTCAAATATTCTTTTGATAAACGTTTCAAAGATCCCAACAAGTTTGATTCTCCCATCGGAAAAAAGCACATATGTTGATCAAAAGCTTAAGATAGAGGGAATTCTCTTAGATTATTACGGAAATCCTCTTGGAGCTCAAGAAATCAGGGTAAGTTTCGATGGAGAAAAGTTTACCTTAAAAACACTGGAAAATGGAAGCTTTTCCTTTGAGGTAAGTAGAAAAAAAGAAGGGAGATATTTAGTTAATGTCACTTACCTAGGAAACGAAATATATGCCGGGAGCTCTGCATCTTTGAATGTTTACTTTATGAGATATCCCATCAGTATAAAAATAAAAACTGATAAAGCCAGAGTTAAAATAGGACAAGAACTCCATATCTTTGGTGAGGTAAAGGGAGCAAAAAGACCAATTTTAATCTCAGTTTATGTTGATGGCAAGCTGTATCAACAGTGGCTGACTAAAACTGTCTTTGGTTTTAAACTGCGCTTCAACAGTACTGGAACCCACGAAATTTATGCCTATTTCCCTGGAGACGAATATTACGCTCCAGCTAGGTCAAATCCTTTGAAAATTAGTGTCATTAAGTACAGTTTTAGGGAAATTCTAATAATTGCACTGACTTTTATATCTCTCCTCATAATTTATGTTTTTGTATCCTCTATGAAAGAGCGGAGAAAAGGAATCAGCGACAAAAAGTTTGTGGAACTTATTAAGTCCTTGAAAGGGTTAGAAGGCAGAGAAGAAGGTAAAAAAGTCAAGAGACTTCGTGATATTTACAGAGAAGTTTATTACAAGTTGATCAACTATTATAACCTAAAGCCAACTTTGACTCCCCGGGAATTATTAAGAAAGCTCCGAAATGAAAGCTTTTCCTATGATTTGGAAAGGCTCACACAACTCCATGAGAAGTACTTTTATGGAAGAAAAAGACTGAAAAGAAATGAGGTAAATTGAGTACATAAAATCCGCCGGAAGGATAATAGTCTCCTTCATGGTGAGGGGAGAGTTATGAGAAGAGTGATATATGGTTTGCTGATAGCCTTTGGGATGTTCCTCCTAATAATGCCTTTATCAATTCCCATCTTCACATCAAGTGCTGATTTCAGCGTCTTTAATACAAACTGGAATGGTGTGTCAAAGTTCGGGAAGCTTCTGTATGAGAAATCAGAGATAGTACCGATAATATCTTCCTTTAATGTGGTAGATTTTGAGAAAATGAATGGAACTCTTTTAATTATTGGACCGGACATGGGCTATTCAAACCTTGAGATAGAGAAGATTAGAAAATTCCTGGAAAATGGCGGAACTTTAGTTTTAATTGACGATTTTGGAACCGGAAATCAGATATTAAGGGGCCTTAATTTAACCGCCAGATTTTCAAAAACAAGCTTCATTGATGTGTTCTACTCCAAAAATTATAACTTCCCCGAGCTTGTGAGAATTTTAGATCCCAAACTCGGAGCTGGAGTTAATAAGCTGATTTTGAACGTTCCTTCAGCAATATTAAATGCAGAAGGAAAGATATACACGAGCAAAGTAACTCTGCTTGGTAAAAATCAAAGAGAATACCCAATAATGACAGAGATAGAGTATGGAAAAGGCAGAATAGTCCTATTTTCAGATCCCAGTGTTTTTATAAATGACATGTTTGACGAAAATGAGGCATTCATAAGGAACTTTGCCGATTACATACACTCGGATGTGATATACATTGACGAGGCACATCATTCTAACTTCAATCCCTACCACATTGGAACCTTAGTCATACACAGAAGTTTAGATAGAGTGAAGGCATTTTATGTTGTTTTAATTGTTGCAGTCCTTGCTTTGTTCATTGAAAGCGGTGCCACTGTAGAAATTTTCAGCAGAACAATAACCTTCCTATTAGACAAATTCTTTAAAGAAAAAGAAAAGAGTTTAGAGGATATAATAGAGGAATTGAAAAACGAAGGCTATGATGAAAAAATTTTGAGAAAGATAATAAGAGAAATAACAACTGGCAAAAAGTTAGGTGATTAAGATGAACGGAAAAGAATTCCTCGAAAAGCTCAAAAAGGAAATGCACAACGCTGTTGTTGGTAAGGATGACGTTATAGAGCTTTTAGCCGTTGCACTGCTGGCTGAGGGTCACGTCATTCTTGAGGGAATCCCTGGAGTTGCTAAGACAACAATTGCAAAGAGCTTTGCAAATGCCACAGGCTTGGAGTTTTCAAGAATCCAGCTGACTCCGGACTTACTGCCAGCAGATATAATCGGAACTGTATACTACGATCAGCGTGATGGAAAATTCAAGATCAAAAAAGGTCCAATATTCGCTAACAT
>DQUR01000013.1 GCA_015662175.1 Thermococcus paralvinellae
ACTTTTATATTTCAAGCGTTATTAAACTCTTACTGAAGAATCCAAGCAAAATCCCACCCCGTTCCAATAAGACTCAAAGAGAATTGAAAGAAGGCAAAAGCATGTTTGCAGGTATCTAAATTAAGTTTAAGTTCCTAATGAGTTGTTTTATTTCGTTGAAGTAATTGGCTAAGCTTGTTTTATTGCTTTTTCTACTAGTTTTTTTGCTTTATCCATTAGCTCTTCTGCTTTTTCTCTTGTGTGGGCCTCAAGTGTAATCCTCATTATCGGTTCCGTGCCACTTGGTCTAAAAAGAACCCACCAGTCGGAGTTCTCTATCCTCAACCCATCAATGTCAATCAGTCTTTCATACTCAAAGCTTTCCAAAACTTCCCTCTTAATTATCTTCATCGCTTTTCCTTTCTTTTCGTTAGGGCAGGGGAGTTTTGCCCTCTTTGTAACATACCTTGGCACTTCCCTGACCAGCTCACTCAGAGGTCCAAGCTTATCGATCATCTCAACAACAAGGGCACCAGCAAAGATACCATCCGGGGTGAGATTCCACTGTGGGATTATCCAAGTCCCGCTTGGCTCTCCCCCAAAAATCGCATCCTCCCTGACTATGCCCTCAGCAACGGCAACGTCACCAACTTTAACCCTAATAACCTCTCCCCCCAAGGACTCAACATAATCATCGAGGGCAAACCCGGCATCAACCGTCGTGATTATCTTTCCCTTTCCAAACTTCCTGAGCATGTAACCCGAGATTAAGCTTAGCATAGTCTCATACTCTACGAAATTCCCCCGATCATCAACAACACCAATCCTATCAGCGTCTCCATCATGGGCAATACCAACATCAGCCTTCGTAACCTTTACTGTTCTGGCAAGCCACTCAAGGCTTTTCTCATTTGGCTCCAGCTCACGAACGAAATACCCAGAGGGATGAGCATTAAGGCTTATGACTTTATTGCCAAGCTCCCTTTGAAGATAAGGGCTGACAAGAGAGCCCGCACCATTTCCCGTATCAACAACAACAGTGTAGGAATCTTCAAGCTCAATCATATTCAACACTTTTCTGATGTATTCCTCCCTCGGGTTTACATGGCTCAGCCTTCCAATTTCATTCCAGCCAGCCTTCTTGAAAGCCCCGCTCTCCATGATTTTCTCCAATTCATTTTCCATATCACTTGTGTAAGCCATTCCATTGGACTGCCAGACCTTGATCCCATTGTATTCGGGCGGGTTGTGCGATGCAGTGATTGTCACTCCAGCATCAGCTTCATAAAGCTTTATCGCAAAGCCCGTTAAGGGAGTGGGAGCAATACCAATATCGATGACATCAATGCCCGTACTTAAAAGTCCAGAAATCAAAGCATTCTTAAGCATTTCACTGGAAGTTCTAGTGTCCATGCCGACAACAACCTTTCCATCCCCAAGAAAAGTCCCCAAAGCCCTTCCAACCCTCAAAGCAAGCTCTGGAGTTAACTTTTCATTAACAACCTCCCTGATCCCACTAGTTCCAAAATACCTCCCCATGATGATCACCCAGTGGAGCTATGTGACTAACTTAAAATCCAAAGGTGTTAAAAAAACTTTAGCTTTAATGGGCTTAGTATGTAGGTCGTTGTGTAGGTGGTTACTACACTGTTTTATGGTCATGCTATTACTCTCATTGATTAGAAAAACTTAAGTATTCTCACTACTTTGTTTGATCTAAGGGTGATAGAAAATGAACCGGAGGGGCATGATGATCATATTCCCCGTCCTCGGGTTCCTAATGACGTTAGTACCCTCAGCACCAACTGGCATTACCAGAGGGTGGTTGGAGGGATCATCAGGGTAATCCTTCCCGTGGTATTGCTACAGAAGTCAGTGAAAGAGCACGATGTATCCAAGGACATTAGTCAGTATAAGAAAGAGATAGAGGAGCAAATTCGCATTATTGCCCGCATACTTGAAAGAATAGCCGAAGGTAACCTTTCGGTTGAAGATAAGGAGCTTGAAGGACATTTGGCTGAAATACGTAAGGCCATAGAAAGAATGAGACAAAACCTTGTGGAGATAGTCAGGGATGTGAAAAACGCTACCTCTGTCGTCCAAGAGCGCACAAAATTCATTTATGAGAACATAGAGCAAATAAGCGAGGCCATCAACCAGGTCGCCGAGGCCATCAACCAAGTCAGCATAGAGGCCCAGCGTGAGCAAGAAAACATCAACCGCATGACGGAAACAATGCGTTATATTGATGAAATTGGCAAGGAAACCATCAATACAATGGAGGACTTCGAACGTTTAATGCGAGAGGTTGTTTCGCTCGCAAGGGAAGGAGGTCAGAAAGGACAGGAAGCTGTTGGCCAGATAGAGGAGATAAGGAACATGATGCTCATGATAGAGGAAACAGTAAAGGGGGTTGCCGAAATGGGCAAGAACATCGCCAGCATCACCAACGTCATCACAGGAATAGCGGAGCAGACAAACCTCTTGGCCCTCAACGCAGCAATAGAGGCCGCTAGAGCGGGAGAAGCCGGTAAGGGCTTTGCCGTTGTTGCTGAGGAAATTAGAAATCTTGCCGAAGAGAGCAAGAACGCCGCGGACGATATACGCAACATCGTCAACCAGATTATGGAGAAGATAGGGGAAAGCGTTGATGTCACGGGTAAAGGTGTAGAGACAGTTACCCAATCTACGGAGGTTCTTAAGGAGAGTGTTTCATATTTAACACACATAGCGGAACTTATTGAGGAGATGGAGACCAAGGCAAACGAGCTTAAGAACAAGGTTCTAGAGGAAGGTGAGAAGATAGATGAAGGTCTGCGCTTCCTTGAGAATCTCGCGGCCAGCGCTGAGGAGACAACCGCAGCTGCGGAACAGGTCAGTGCCGTCGCAGAAGAGCAAACATCAGCCCTGGATGAGGTTCGTGCCACTCTCAAGGACTTCGAGGGGGTTGTTGAGAACCTCGTAAGAGCGGTCAACAGATTTAAAATTTGAAAATTTGTCTTTACCCTTGCTCCTCAGGCATGACTTTGGGATGGTGGGAAAATTTTAATACCTAATCAACCTTAGTTTTTATCCTTTCTTTTAACGTTGGTTTTTAGTTTTGAGAGGCATTTTGAACAAAAATCTGGGATTCTTGAGTCCCATTCTTTAATGGTTGATGGCGGATTCATGACGCAGTTTTTGGAACAGTGGTTTAATCCAAAGGCATGCCCTAATTCGTGCAAG
>DQUR01000032.1 GCA_015662175.1 Thermococcus paralvinellae
ATGGAGCCACATGCAACCACCTTCCGTTAACCTAACCCCGTGCACTTTCGGAACAACCCTTTTCACGCTTCTGTAAATTTGGGGCTCTTTTGTTGACATAACCGGCACCTATGATCACGTCAGAAAGCAGCCCGTTGTGGTCTTTGAGAGGATGTACCACGTTAGCGGTCCAATTTTCCATGCCCTTTTGCCTGGAGGTTATGAGCACTACATGCTCATGGGTCTTCCAAAAGAGCCCCAAATTTACAGGAGCGTGAAAAGGGTTGTTCCGAAAGTGCACGGGGTTAGGTTAACGGAAGGTGGTTGCATGTGGCTCCATGCGGTGGTGAGCATAACAAAACAACATGAAGGGGACGGCAAAAACGCAATTCTTGCAGCATTTTCTGGACATCCGTCATTAAAGCACGTTGTGGTTGTTGATGAGGATGTAAACATTTACGACGACAGGGAAGTGGAGTGGGCCATAGCGACGAGATTTCAAGCTGATAGGGACCTGGTGATAATTCCAAATGCAAGAGGCTCTTCCCTTGACCCTTCGGCTGAGAAAGGCCTGACAGCAAAGTGGGGCATTGACGCGACAAAGCCATTGGATAGAGGGGAGGAGTTTGTGCGGGTGAAATTGGAAAACTAAATTTAATGAAAAGCTGGCGGGCCGGGGGGGATTTGAACCCCCGACCTGCGGATTAAGAGTCCGCCGCTCTAACCAGGCTAAGCTACCGGCCCGTGTTCAAAATCATTGGGAGTTGAGCATTTTATAAATTTTTCGGTAATTGGAGATAGAAAACTTTATAAGCCAATTTTAACCGAAATATTTTGGCCTGAGCGGGGGTTGCCGAGCCTGGTCAAAGGCGCGGGATTGAGGGTCCCGTCCCGTAGGGGTTCCGGGGTTCAAATCCCCGCCCCCGCACCAATTCTCACCTCGTAATCCTAACTTCCTTCATTATCTCTAAAGGCTCTGGATGCTTTTCAAAGTACTCCCTAATTGGCTTGAGGAGTTCTATCAGGTATTCGGCAACTGCATTCTTCAGGTCTAGCGGGTGCAGTTTTCCTTCAGCGAAGTCCCTTTTGAGTTCTTCAAACGTTGTGTATGTTACGTCACCACCGAACTTAGCAGGTCTGTGTATGGTGAATTCAGCTGGCTCCTCGCGGAAGATTATGTGCTCCGCCCAATCCAGGACGGGATTGTATTTGACCTCCCTCACAGGACAGAACGCCTTCCTGAGCTTCTGCCTGATTTCCTCAGGAGTGTCATGAATGAAAACAGCCGAATAAGGCTTTGATTTGCTCATCTTCATTGACGCCTTTATCTCCTTGAATTCCTCCTCGCTCTCAATCGGCCACTTGGGTGGTTCCTGCAGACCAAGTAGAAGGTGGTGGTGAACCGCAACGGGTTTGTACCTCTTTCCATTCCAGAGCAGGGGATGATACTTCAGCTTTTCGGCAACCTCAATTGCGATCACATGAGCCTTCCTCTGATCCATTCCAGCGTGTGCAATGTTGACTCCCTGATAGAATATGTCCGCCACCTGCATTACCGGGTAAATCAGCTTTGCAAAATCTATGGCCTCACCCATCTGACGGCCCATGATTGTGATGGAGCGCATAACCCTGCTCAGGGTAACGTTCTTTGATATGTCAATGACGGTCTGCCAGTAGTCACCTTTTTCCAAAATCTCACTTGCCAGGACAAACTCCACCTTCTCTGGATCACCGCCCATGACCTTGATGCTCTGTTTCATACCCTCCTTAAAATACGTTAAAGCAACTTTTTGAATGGTTTCAAGGTCTCCACCGAGTTTATCATTAATCCAGCTGTGCCAGTCCGCTAAAAATATCCTCGTTTTTATGCCCGCCTTCTGGAAGTCAGCGATCTTTGCACCCGCCATCAATCCGGTGCCAAGGTGAATGTAACCGCTTATTTCAAACCCTATGTAATGCTGGAGGGGAACCCCTGTTTCTAGAAGTTGCCTCAGGTTTTCTACGGTCAATACTTCCTCGGTCGGCTTTCTTGTTATCAGCTCTATCCTTTTTTCTATGTCCATTCACACCACCAAGCCAAAAAGGATGTTATCCTTTAAGGCATTTACGCATTTAAGAGATTGAAAAAAATATGCGGAATTGAAAACGGTGACACTGGGCAAAACTTTTTAAACACACCCCTGCTATTCCAATTGGCTATGTCATAAGGGGCGGCTGGCGAGGGGCTGGCCGTCGCCAAGGAGGTGTTGTGCATGGCAAGGATACATGCGAGAAAGAGGGGTAAGTCTGGATCAAAGAGACCCCCAAGGACTGCTCCGCCAACCTGGGTGGAATACACAGCTGAGGAAGTTGAGAACCTCGTCATAAAGCTCAGGAAAGAAGGTTACAGCACGGCCATGATAGGGACCATTCTCAGGGACCAGTACGGAATTCCAAGCGTCAAGCTGATTACAGGCAAAAAGATAACCAAGATTCTCGAAGAGAACGGACTAGCTCCAGAGCTCCCGGAGGACCTGATGTTTCTCATCAAGAGAGCGGTTAACTTAAGGAGGCACCTTGAAGAACACCCCAAGGATAAACACTCAAGAAAGGGACTTCAGCTCATTGAGAGCAAGATCAGGAGACTTGTAAAATACTACAGAAGGACAGGAAAGCTTCCGGCAAAGTGGAGATACGATCCAGAACAGGCAAAGCTCCTAGTTCGCTGATTTTTCGCTTCACTTTTTCCTTCTTAAGGTGGTATGATGGACAAGGGTGGCTTTTTGGAAAAGGTCAGAGAGGGTGCTGAACTGATAAAGATGCACGTGGAGTTAGGGCACACCATACGCATTATTTCCCACAGAGATGCCGATGGGATAACTGCAGGGGCTATCCTTGCAAAGGCAATTGCACGGGAGGGAGGGAACTTTCATTTAAGCATCGTTAAGCAGCTAAGCGAAGATCTAATTAAGGAACTTGCGGATGAAAAGCAGAAAATCTATGTTTTCAGCGACTTGGGTAGCGGGTCAATAAGACTAATTGAGAAATACCTTAGCAATGCAAGCGTTGTGATAGCCGATCACCATCCGCCGGAGGATGGCGAAATTAAAAGCGACAGCCATATTCTGGTTAACCCCACACAGTTTGGGGCCAATAGCGTCAGGGATTTAAGCGGTTCTGGAGTTGCTTATTTTGTTGCAAGGGAGATTAACGAGAAAAACAGGGATTTGAGCTATCTGGCCTTAGTCGGTGCCGTTGGGGACATGCAGGAAATAGATGGGCAATTCCACGGCATGAATCTGGACATAATAGCTGATGCAAAGGAACTTGACCTGATTGAGATAAGGAAGGAAATTAGACTTTACGGAAGGGAAACGAGAAAGCTCTATCAGATGCTCGCCTATGCCACCAATCCGGAACTTCCCGAGATTACCGGAGACGAGAGAAAGGCCATCGAATTTCTCAGGGCTAAAGGATTTGATCCCGATATGTACTACTGGCAGCTCAGGGAGGAGGAGAAGAAGAGGTTTAACGATTTAGTTGTAATCCATCTGATTAAACATGGTGCTGGAAAGGATACAATTGACAGGATAATCGGCGATGTTGTTTTGATAAAGCTTTACAGGGAAGGCGATCCAAGGCATGAGGCGAGGGAATTCGCAACCCTGCTGAATGCAACTGGAAGGTTGAACGCCGGAACCCTAGGAGTGGCCATATGTTTGGGAGACGAAGATGCATTTAGGGCTGCGCTAAAACTGGTTGACGACTACAAGAGGGAGCAGATAGAAGCGAGGAAATATCTAATACAGAACTGGAACAGCACGGTTATTGAAAGGGAGAATGTTTATGTCTTCTACGCAGGCAAGAATATCAGGGATACCCTCGTTGGTATAGCGGCAAACATGGCTATAAGCTCCAGGTTAGCAAACCCGGAGAAGCCGGTGATCGTTTTAGCAGATGGTGAAGAGGATGGACTCATCAAAGGCTCGGCAAGAACCACTGAAAAAGCTCTGGCCAAGGGGTACCACCTTGGAGAGGCATTGCGGAAGGTTGCTGAGATTATTGGTGGAGAAGGCGGAGGTCACGCGATAGCCGCTGGTATCAGGTTTCCGAAGGACAAGCTGGAAGAATTTGCGGAGCTTATCAACAAAGCGCTGGGGGAGCAGTTAAATGGAAATTAAAGCCAGGGCAGAGATAATCTGGCACTATGGGGATGAAAAGACCGCTGAGGCAATAGCGAGAGCTGTAGATGTTGATAATCTAAACCTTCCAAAAAATTTAAAGGTTAAAACTCACTGGGAAGGTTGTAAGGTCATAACAAAAGTTAAATACTCCGGTGGGATTGAAAGCCTTATAGTGGCTTTGGATGATTTGGTGTTTTCAATCAAGATCGCCGAGGATAGTTTAAAACTGTGAAAATTGGGAGGTGTTAAGATGGCCAGAGCCAATCCAAGAAAAAAGGCCACTACCACAAGGGATAAGTGGAAGCTTAAGCAATGGTATATTGTTTATGCTCCCGAGTTTTTCGGGAGTCAGGAGATTGGTTTAACACCGGCGGATGATCCTGAAAAGGTCAAGGGAAGGGTCATAGAGACCACCCTCAAGGACCTAACCGGTGACTTTACAAAGGGTCACGTTAAGCTTTACTTCCAGATTTATGATGTCAAAGGCCAGAACGCTTACACAAAGTTCAAAGGACACAAGCTTGCAAGGAGCTACATCAGAAGTTTAGTGAGAAGGAGAACAACAAGAATTGACGGCATCTTTAATGTCACGACAAAAGACGGCTACAAGCTTAGGGTTATGGGGATGGTCATTGCAATAAGAAGGATCCAGACAAGCCAGGAGAGAGCAATTAGAGAGATCATGAGAAACATCATATACAAAAAGGCTGAGGAGTTACCTTTCACGCAGTTTGTCCTTGAGGCGGTTACGGGTAAGATGGCCGCTGAGATCGCCAAGGAAGCGAAGAAGATATATCCACTCAAGAGGGCAGAGATCAGAAAGATTAAGGTTCTCGCTGAGCCGGAGATTTGATTTCCCCTTCTATTTCTCCTTTAAGTTGCTTCTGCCCTGACCTTCAGTTCTTTCCAGGTGGTGGTGATGAAGTTTTTGATAAAGACCCAGAGGGGAATGGAAGCTGTTGCTGGCAATTACATAAGGGAATCTCTGGGAGATGCTAAGGTCTGGATCTCGCCTCAGGGATACTCCGGATTGGTTTTAGTTGAAACTGATGATAAAAATGCAAAAGAGAAAATTCGGGGAATTCCCGAAGTTGAAAGGGTTATTGAAGTCCTATATGAGGTTCCCGCAAGGATTGAGGATATCCTGAACGTTGCCGAAAATCTTGCCGGGTTCATCAAGGAGGGAGAAACCTTCGCTGTCAAAACAAAGAGGAGGGGAAAGCACGACTTTACAAGTGTTGATGTAAATGTTCAGCTTGGAGCGAAGTTGAAAGAACTCACAAATGCTGATGTTGATTTGAGCTTTCCAGATAAAGTCATTTTGGTTGAGATAATTGGTGATAGGGCTTATATTTCAGTTGCCGGGAAAGAGGAGTGGAGAAAATACCCCCCGGAAAAGGTGGATGCAAGGAAGCTTTTCAAAAAAGTGTGCATAGTTCAGATGCCGTACTGGGGTGACCACAAAGCCTGCAGGGCCTTTGGTGAGAAGATTGGCAGGGCAGCCCAGGCATTTGAGGTTAAGGAACTGATAATAGCACCGAAGGAAAAGATTGACGGTTACGAACTCATGGAGTTCCTTAGGGGTGTAAAAGTTGGACAGGAATCAAGGTATCAGATTCAGAGAGAAGCCTATCCCTGGAAAATTGAGAAGGTTCCCGTGTATGTATGGGATCTATATCAGGTGATAAGGGACAAAAGGAGGAACAAGCGTTTGATTATAATTACGGATCCCAAGGGGCACACCCTGGCCAAAGTCAAGGATGAGCTGGCAAGGGACATGCACCACGCAAAGGAGGTCGTTGTTTTCATCGGCTCAAGGGAGGGCATTCCAAGGGGACTGTTCAGGTTCGCGGATTATGTCGTTGATTTGGCCCCCTATATGACGTTTGCAACGGAGCATGGAATTCCCGGCACGCTGATAGCGCTGTGGACGATTTATGAGGAAAAGCTCAGGGAAAATGAAAAGGAGTAATCAGCCCCTAAGGTCCTCATCACCCTTCAGCAATCCGCCTTCTCATCACACCTTTCAATTTTCATACGAGGGCTAAAAATATTATCGCTCCAGCCATTCCACCGGCAAGGGTTGCAATAAAATTTGTACCATTATTGTCAACAATGCCCTTATCTTCCAGGGTAGCCCCCACAACGCTGTCAATGTTGCATCCGATAAATCCCCCCACTGTGGTCGCCAAGAACATCTGCCACTTAAAGGAAGTTACAGCGGTGGCGATGATTCCTATTACACTTGCCCCAACCAATGCAAAGACCTCTCCCTGAAGGGAAATAGCTCCATTGGAACCTGGTTTAACGGGTTTAAGGTTTGTAATCATTTTGGGACTCTTCCCAAAAACCTTACCCAGCTCACTTGCCAGAGTATCTGCATTTGCCGTGGCTATTGAGGCAAAGGTTGCGGCCCATAAGAAATCCTGCTTTGTGAGGTATTCTAAAATCACAAAAATTGAGGTAGCCAAGCCATTTCCAATAACATTTTTCCAGCCCCTAACACCTTCTTGTTCCTGCGCAATCCCAGTTTTAAGTTTCTCATGGTATTTATACTTCGTGGACAGAACTCCCATAACCACAAAAATCAGCATAGCCAGAAATGGGTACACGCCACCAAACCGCAGTATAAGAATTCCAAGGATAATTGCCACAATGCTGCCTTTTTTGTCTAATGCTTGGCTTACATATGCCAACCATCCAAACACGAAAATTATGACTATTTGAATCACTGAAATTACCGCCATTGCTGTCACCTTTGTGTTGTCCACTTGCAGCCATTGGAAGGATTAAATGACCTCAAACTTAACAATTTCTGTAATAAATGTTATGTCCATTTTGTCAATACCTTCTATCCTCTTGGAAATCTCATGGATTTTCTTTTCAATGTCCCTTATCTCTTTTGGAGCTACCAAGTGAATTACAAGATTATGTGAACCGATTGCCCTCTCAATAATTTTAATATCAGGGTCATCCTTCAGTTTCTCAATAATTTCATCTAAAGAAATACCGGGTTTGAGAGTTATTCCCAATATCACGTATACATACCCAAGTCTCTCAAAATCTGGAATTATGGTATACTTTTTAATAACCCCCATCTTTTCAAGCTTTTCTAGTCTTCTGGAGATCCTCTGTCTCGTTGTTTTCAACTGTTCTGCCAGCTCCTTGTATGTAAGCCTTGAGTTTTTTGCCAGGAGATTAATAAGCTGTATGTCTACTTTATCTATTTTAGTCCTCATAAATGGTTTTCCAGTTTTACCTAATAAAAATCTTTCGAACCTCATGATATTCCCCACCGAAACCTGTCCCTGTTCCTATACTTTGCTATGGAATTTAGAAGGGCCCTTTCAACATCAATCCCGTAATAGTTAGCAATGCAGAAAAGTGAAAACAATAAGTCCCCAAACTCTTCCTCCAATGTTTTCACGTCACCTTTACCTTTAACTTTTTCAAGTTTGAGCATTTCATCCGAGAGTTCTCCCAACTCTTCAACGACAGCCGCTAGCATTTCAAATGGTTTCCAATATCCTCCAAACTCTTTGATTAGTTTATCAACCTCTTTTTGGAGCCTATTCATTGAAACTCACCGGAGGATCGTGGTAGCGTTAATTATACTCTTTCTCTAAAAGCTTAAGGTATTTTCTAAGTTTCTCAACGTTAGTCCTATAAAACCTCAGCTTTCCTTCCCTTCTCTCATGTAATAAATTCATGTTCTTGAGGGAGCGAAGATGATGACTTATTAGAGTCTGATCCTCTCCAAGTGCTTGTGAAATTAGGCAAACACACATCCATCTGTTTTTTACCATTTTCAGTATTTTGTATCTAATCGGATTGGAGACGAGCTTTAAAAACCTTAACAGCTCTTCATTAGTTTCAATGTCAATATCTTCTTCCAAATCCATTATTTCACAGCTTTGAAGACATCTTTTTACAGTTTTCCTCTGCTTTTCGTTTAGCTTTTCAATAAGCTCCCTTATCTTCACGGCGCATCACCTCTCAATAATAAAGCTCAATGCTTATAAGATTTTCATGTGAATTTCTTTTTGGCTTGAATGTTTAGTAACCAAAAGTTTTAAAAACCTTTTTTTGTAATTATCTTTACGAAACCTAGAAATATCAAACACAATCTAGGGATTAGCTGGAGGTGAATGATTTGGATCCTTTGAGTGGATTTTTTAGTTCGCTGATATGGTGGCTGCTTTTCCTGTATATACTGCTATGGCCACAAATGCAATACAGGCAACTTCAGCTGATGAGGGCAAGAATCCTTCAGAAATTAGCCAAGAAAAGGAACTCCACAGTAATAACAATGATCCACAGACAGGAAAGCATTGGGCTTTTTGGAATACCCTTCTATAAGTTCATCAGCATTGAAGACAGCGAAGAAATCTTGAGGGCTATAAGGATGGCTCCAAAGGATAAGCCAATTGATTTGATCATTCATACCCCCGGTGGATTGGTTTTAGCGGCAACCCAAATAGCAAAAGCACTGAAAGATCACCCAGCAGAAAC
>DQUR01000136.1 GCA_015662175.1 Thermococcus paralvinellae
CAACAGGCTTAGCTTCTGTGGGTTTTTCTGTTGTTGTGGGGGCTGCTGTAGGACTCGTAGTTGTCTCCTTTTGAGAGATACATCCAGCAACTATGACACCTAGCAAAAACAGGCTCAAAAGCAATGCAGCTTTTTTAACATCACGCTTCATTTATAGGCACCTCTTCACAATTGTTCATTGGTGTGTTTACTTTTAGTATATTTATATTTTTCGGAGCATGCATCTTACACCTATGTACACTATTGCTTTTTAATTCTTGATAAACCTCAAGATTTTTCTGGTAAATTTTCAATATTGGTGAATCCATTATATGGCCTAAAGAAGCAGATTTCTGCAAAAAAACTTTTTATATGCTGATACTAAGAATGTCTGTAATGTTATATACTAAAAGTAAAAAGGTGACAGCTTATGTTTGAAGTTGAGAATCTCAAGAAAAAAACGATCAATGACTATTCCCCTATTGTTGGTAAGGATACAATAGATAGAATAAAAAGGAAAGCCGAGAAATTTGAAGGCTCTGCCATTGCTAATGTAAATTCAACAGCCTATGGTGGAGGGGTTGCTGAAATACTTCATAACTTGATACCTTTGATGAGAAGTCTTGGGATTGATGTCAGATGGTTTGTGATTGAAGGAACAGATGAATTTTTCAAAGTTACTAAGTCTTTCCACAATGCTTTACAAGGAAATAAGGAATTAAAGCTCACTGAAGGTATGAAAAAGCTTTACCTTGACATCAATGAAAGGAACTCAAAGGATCTTGATTTGAGCGTTTTTGATTATGTTGTTGTTCACGATCCACAACCAGCTCCTCTAATAGAGTTCTATGAGAAGAAGAAGCCTTGGATTTGGCGCTGTCATATTGATTTAAGTGATCCAAACATGGAATTCTGGGGCTTTTTAAGACAGTTTGTTGAAAAATACGATCGCTATATCTTCCACATGCCAGAGTATGTACAGAGCGATCTCGATAAAAACAAGGTTGTTATAATGCCCCCTTCAATAGACCCTCTTAGTGAAAAGAACATCGAATTAAAGGATAGTGAAATTGTAAAAATCTTAGAAAAGTTTGACATTGATCCAGACAGGCCAAAGATAACCCAGGTTGCAAGATTTGATCCGTGGAAAGGAGTATTTGATGCAATTGAAGTTTACAGAAAAGTCAAGGAAAAAATACCTGATGTTCAACTATTACTTGTCAGTGCAATGGCACATGATGATCCTGAAGGCTGGATATATTTTGAGAAAGTCCTTAGAAAAGTTGGTGAAGATTATGATGTGAAAATTCTGACGAATTTAATTGGTGTTCATGCTAGGGAAGTAAACGCCTTCCAGAGAGCAAGCGATGTCGTTCTCCAAATGTCAACAAGAGAAGGCTTTGGATTAACAGTTAGCGAAGCCATGTGGAAAGAAAAGCCAGTGATAGGCAGAGCGGTAGGTGGAATTAAGCTCCAAGTAGTTGATGGAGAAACAGGATTTTTAATTAAGACAGTTGACGAAGCAGTAGAAAAAACGCTTTATCTGCTTAAACACCCAGGAGTTGCGAGGGAAATGGGTAAAAAAGCTAAAGAACGGGTTAAGGAGAACTTCCTCATAACACGGCATTTGGAAAGGTATTTAGACCTCTTCAGTTCATTTATTCAATAGTGATGGAAAATGGAGATAAGTGAAAAGGTCTTGGCAATGCTCACAAGACTTGGCTTTACAAAATATGAAGTTTTAACTTACTGGACATTGCTAGTCTACGGTCCAAGTACTGCAAAGGAAATTTCAGAGAAAAGTGGAATTCCATACAATAGGGTTTATGATACAATAGCCTCTTTAAAAGCTAGGGGATTTGTGAGTGAAATAGAGAGCTCTCCGAGAGTTTACGTTGCTTTTTCACCTTCAATAGCCTTTCTTAGGTTTAAGAAAGAAGTTGATAATATCAAAAAACAGCTTGAAAAGGAGCTAAAAAAGGTCAAGGTAAAAGAAGAGGAAAGACCAGGGATCTGGAGAACCAAGGATTTGGATGAGGCAGTGGAGATGATCAAAGAATCGTTGGACATCTCGGAGTATGAAGTAATCCTTGTAGCACCTGAAAAATTCTTGGAAAAGATTGAGGGCAATATTAAAAATGCCCTGAAAAAAGGTGTCACAGTGTCTCTTTACACCGAGGAAAGGATAGATTTGTCTGATTTCGCTAAAATTGGAAACCTATTTGTAAGGAAATTCCACAGGCTTAATCACTTTATTGGAATGTTTGACGGTAGGGAGGTCATAGATATCCAAAATATAGGCTTTAGACCAAGAAATCCACCGAGCTTTAAGGCAACTTATCCGGAGATCATATTCTCTCAATACAGTTTCATCCGGGAGGCTTTTAAGGGATCAACCTTAATACTTGAGAGTATAAAACGCAAGGATAATCTACGCTTTTTCACTACTTTTCATGCCGTGGACTTGATAAGACGGCACTTAAACGATAGCAACATCTACGCAGAGATTATTGCCAGAAATTTGACAACAGGAGAGTTTGAAGAGCTTAGAGGAAGGATAGTTGGGTATACCATAGCGATGGAAGAGGGCATAGATAATTTTGATTTGGAGACTGATAAAGGAATATTCAAGATCGGTGGAATGTTTGCAGTTTTGGAGGATTATGAAACTACAAGAATTAAGCTTATATTGACATGAGGTGATTTATATGATAGCTATTGCAACTTTTACGGATCCTCGATCAACGGCTCTTTCAGAAGAACGGGAAAGAGCTTTGATGGAAAAGCACAAAGCTTTGATTGAAGCTTTGAAAGGATTTGGGATATTGGATGTCAATGCAGAGTTAGGGAAATATGAGGCACCTGAAAAAGGAGAAAACTTTGGAATTGATGATAAGGGGGAAGTTCTAAAGGCTGCAAGGATTATAAACTCAAAGGATGTTAGTGGAATAATTTTTGGCTTGTGGCACTGGGCCGAGAGTAATCTCATAACCCTTTTGGCTAAAGAGACGAACAAGCCTTTGCTTTTGTATGCGGATGATGACCCAGCATGGGCTGGAACGACTTGTATAACCTCTGTTGGAGCTTCACTCTGGGAAAGTGCTGTAAACTACCATGCTCTTCATCACACGAGACTGAAAGGCGATGTTAAGAAAGTCAAGGTATGGGTCAGGGCAGTTGAGGCAGTATCAAAGCTCTCCAAAAAGTCTCTCCTTATCTGGGGAGCGCCATATACATTAGGAATGGAACACTTAATGGACGATTTGCCAAGGCTAAAGCGCTTCATCGGGGATTTCTTGATGTTTGATCAATACCTAATCATCAGAAAAGCTGACGAGATGCTGAGTGATGAAAAACTTAGGGTTAAAGTAGAGGAGTTCTACGATTGGCTCACTTCAAAGGCTAAAGTAAGGTTCGACAATGTTATGCTGACTCAGGAAACCCTGAAGAGGCAGATAGCTATCTATCTGGCAGCAAAAGACATTTGGGAACAATATAAAAATGAGGTTGCGGGAGTTTCAATTAAATGTCAGCCAGAGCTGAGTGAGATTTATGGAGTTACGGCATGTTTAATTCCGGCACTGTTTCCATTCAACCTGGATGCAAAGGGTGAAAAGCCAGTAATTCCAGCCACTTGTGAGGGAGACATTAAGGGAACTATAAGCTCAACCCTCTTGTTCTACTTGAGCGGAAAGCCGCCTCTTTTTGGGGACATAAAGTATGTGGACGATGAACTCGTTCTGATAGCAAATTGTGGAGCCTCTCCGCTTTATTATGCAAAGCTGAGCGAAAATCCGAAGGAAAATCTAAATGCAACGACAATACAAGGACAGTGCCAAGGAAAGAGCGGAGGTGCTTTAACATACAGAACTCCAAAGACAACTCTTACAATTGCGAGGCTTGTCAGGATTGATGGGGAATACTACCTGCTTTATTTCCTAGGTGAAGGGGTTGAGATAACTGAAGAAATCGAGAAAAAGCTTAAATGGGGCAAGCAGTGGCCTCATACTGCAGTGAAAAATCCTCTCGACAAGGAACGCTTTATTGCAGTTATGGGTGCGAATCATTTATCAGCGATCCCAGGAGATTACACTCAAGAGCTGAGATTCGTTGCTAAGCTCTGGGGAATCAAAGCTGTTAACTTAGCGGATGAAAATGATGTGAAAGAGCTTTTAGAAAAGATATAATTTTTATTTTTGATTTATTCTGATGGGCAATGTATAAGGGATTAGCCATAATTTTTGTTTCTCTTTCTGGGTGAAGTCCTGGTTAGAATGTTGAGTTTTCCGATCCCTGGCAACGTTGTGGGTATGGTTCTTCTCACTTTAGCGTTGGTTTTCGACATTGTTAGACTTGAAGATGTTGAGAAAGAGGCGGAGTTGTTAGTGAGAAACATGAGTGTAATGTTCATTCCACCCGGAGTCGGTATAGTTTTGTATTGGGGGTTAATCAAAAGCCAAGCAGTGCCGATTTTTACAGCTTTGATAGTGAGCTTCCTTGTAACAATAATCCTGACAGCTAAACTGGTTGAATCTCTAAGGGGGAAAGAAAATGAACAGCTTTGGCATCATCCTAACTTTCGCCTTATTCTACCTGTTCTCAAAGCTCTATCAGAAAAAGAAGGTTTTTATTTAAACCCCGTTCTTCTATCAATACTCTCAATTGCCATAATTTTGAAAACTTTCAAAATAAGTTATCAGACCTACATGGAAAGTGCACAATTGCTAAGTTTTCTTCTTGGCCCAGCGGTTGTTAGCTAGCTATTCCCCTATATAAGCAACGGAATATTATTAAGACCTATAGGAGAGAGATAGGAATTGGGATAGCCTTTGGAGGAACCCTCGCAATTTTGAGCGCATTTTATGTTGCAAAGCTTTTGGGGGCGGAAGAAATGGTTCTGCTCAGCATCGCTCCTAAGAGCATAACCACAGCAATAGCGATTGGGGTTAGTGAGAAAATGGGGAGTATACCAGCTTTAACAGCTGTTCTCGTTATTTTAACTGGAATAATGGGGAATGCCATTGATGTTGAAGTGCTAAATGCGGCTGGAGTCAAGGATAAAGTCGCCAGAGGATTGGCCATGGGGGTTACTTCCCACGGCTTGGGGACTGCTAGGATAATCCTAGATGACGAGCTTGCAGAAGCAGTCAGCGGATTAGCGATGGCATTAAATGGAATTTTCACCTCTATTGTTCTTCCTTGTCTCGTCAATGTCCTCAAGTATACACTCACTTATTTTGAGCATGTCTTGAGCATCCAGGAAAAGCGTGAAGTCTCTCTTTGCGATCCTATCATATATGGGGGCGTGTTCCACAAGAAAAGCTATTATTTCAGCCGTGCTGTAGGGGACTTTAATTTTAAGCTCATCGGCCTTTTTAAACAATTTATCTGGAACCGTGAATATGTCCTCGCCCTTTTTTATTTTGATGCTAATTTTTGAATTTATCTGTTCCCAAATGAGAAGGGTGTTTCTGGCTTTTTCAATCTTTTCCAGGGCCCTATGCTCAAGAATGCTAACATTGGCCCTACTTGTGCCTAAAAGCTCAGCTATCTCACTCTGCTTTAGTCCTCTAGCTCTGAGCTGTAATATCCTAATCTGCTGTTCTGTGAGAAAGCTTTTCATTTTAACACCTTAATTTAACATCGTATTGGCTATTAAAAAATTTTTGGCCATGACTGATACCCAAAATCTTTTCTATGAGAAAAAGTTTTGGTGGTCCCGCGGCCCGGATTTGAACCGGGGACCTGCGGATCTACAGTCCGCCGCCACTCCCAGGCTAGGCTACCGCGGGACCCTACAGCCCAGCCCTTCGTTATGTAATCCATGTGGTGGATTTATAAACTTTTCCCTATTGAAAAAATTACCCCTTCTCAACTTTTACTCTAAGCTCTTCAGCGAACCAGTTAACGCGCTGTGGGAATGGAATCTCGATCCCTTCTCTGTCGAGAGCTTCCTTAATCTTCTGTAGAATCGCACTTCTTACATTAAACCACTTCTCACTTGGAGCCCATGCTTTGACGTATATGTTAACGCTGCTATCTCCAAGTTCATCTACATAAACCATGGGTTCGGGTTCAGCCAGAACGAGGGGCATATCATCTAGCGTTTTCTTTATAACTTCAATAGCCCTGTTTATGTCTTCTTTGTACGCTATTCCTATGAGCACGTCAACCCTTCTTGCTGGATACTTCGTGAGGTTCCTGATTTCGGAGTTGAATACCTTTTCGTTCGGAATCCTCACCAACGTGCCATCCCATGTTCTTATCCGCGTGGAGAGGATCCTTATGTCATTGACAACTCCGGAATAACCGGCAACCTCAACGGGATCCCCGATCTTTAACGGTTTGTCAAAGTACATGAATATACCGGAGATTAAGTTTGCTATTACGGTTTGAGCAGAAAAACCCAGGACAATACCGGTTATTCCACCCGCAACTATCAGTGTTGTGAGCCTTCCGGTGAAGCCCGCTATGTTGAGTGCTATCATGGACGCAATGGCGATGAGAGAGTAATAGAAGAGCTTAGCTTTCAGCTGCATTTCAGGCAGGTTACCCCTCTCCGCCCCGCTCATTAAAAGGTAGTCCTTTGACTTCTTTGCAATGAGGTATGAGAAGTAAAACACAATGAGGGCTGTTATCACATTGCTAAGTGTTGTGCCTGCCATTTTAATTGAGAGAATCCCGAGAATGTCAAGGGAATAGATGAGAGCCACCAGTATTATCAGCTTATAGACCATGTTGGCCGTCTCTTCATTGATTATCCAGACGTACTTTGTAGTTCTCGACACTTTCAGTATCCATCTTTTGAAGAGATTTGCGAGTAGCAAACCCAAGAGGAACAGCAGGATGGCCTTTGCCACCAGTGTCAGCGTCATCTGCTCCAGTAAGGGGGAGAATGAATTCAGCGGTATTCCCATGCTCACCACCTCATCAGGAAATTTGGCAGTGATAGTTCCTCTCTGGTTGGGGTTAATCCCTTTTTTGGAGGTTTTCCGGTGTTGTTAACTTCAGGAACCGAGTCCTTGAGGGTGACTACTAAAAGGGGGTAATATGCTTTATCCTTTGTATAGAACATCACACTGTCCTTTATCGGAAAGACTATCCCATCTATCATCTTCCACTCCTTAGATGGATTGTCAATAATGACTTTGGCGATTCCCGGTGAGCTGGGTTCGACTATGTAGAATTTACTCCTGTGGTATCTTGTGATAACCCCAACATCTGTGGTTCCATACAAGGCGTACTTCTCTTTTCCCAGGATGAAGTGGTCTATTGTAAGGTCACCAACCCTTATTTCAACCTCCACAGGAGCTTCTATGTATCCGGCGATTGAGTCTTTAGGTGGGACAGCCACTGGCTCGTTCAATTTAACCATCAGATACCTGACCCCATAACCAACAGCTGGAGAAGGTAAGATTTTAAGTTTCCCAGCTTTCTTTATTATCCTTCTGACGTCATCCCTATGATAAATAACAATTTCATCAGTCTCTTCAATGAGGTGAACTTTTTTGTCCCAAACTTTGATAAAGCCTGTCTTCAGCTCGTATTCTCCGAACATGAAAAAAATATGGAGGAATGGGATTTAAAGTTTGCTCAAACCTTAACCTTTTCAAACCCCAGATCTTCAATTTTAATGTATGCGTAGTAGTTTGCACCCTGACCTATGAATACACCTTCCGTTTCTACCGGAATTGGAAGATTCGATGCCAATATTGCTCTTCCCTGTCCTTGGATATCCCCGAACACGTAACTCCACTTGGTATTTGAAACCGTGAATGAATGACCACCGATACTGATGGTGCCATCTGGATCGATTTCATAGCTGTACTGGTATCCTAAATACCCCCATGTCCCACTGGATTTTTCATACAGATTTTCCTCCGTAAAAGCCCCCCATACACCAAAGCCGGCCATTGAAAAGAATGCCATATACATGCTATGAACATCCGCTAAATTACTATACCAGCCGAGTTCTCCTTTAACGTACGGATTATATTCCGTCTTTCCAACGGCAAATGGATTGTATGCTTCATAACTTTTGTCTCCGTAGATTATTTTTATGCCGACTATTTCCGGTCCTGCAGCTTCTAAACCAGTTACAACAGGGTATGCAAAGAATTGCGAATTTATGCAGTCTTTATTTAGGCTCCATGATACAATCTCCAGCGGTTTATCCATTTCCTTGCCTTTAACCGGGGTCACCTTTCCATAGTATTCGTAAACCTCAAATTCTCCCAGATCAACCTCTTTCATTTCCCCTGTTTGAAAGTCAACCTGCACACCATAAACATGTATCTTGGTTTTCCCTCTCCTCTTTTCGACGATGTATTCGTATATCTCTCCTCCCTCTTCACCTCTCACCTTTAGTCTGTACTTTATGTATGTTATGTAATACGACTTGCCGTTTATTTCCACTGGCCTCGTGAGATCCCAGGGATTCGCCCAGGTGGCATAAACGGTTTCAGTGGGTGTTTGTGTGATGTCCTCAGTTTCGGTTGATGCCTCCTCTGTATGGGTTTGAGTGAGACTCTG
>DQUR01000285.1 GCA_015662175.1 Thermococcus paralvinellae
ACCACGCTTGTGCTCTTTGAAGTTAATTCCTTGGGGTTGGATAGGTGTGGAAGTTGCTACCTGTGTCTCACTCGGTTTCTCTTGAGTTTGGGTTGTTTCCTTTTGGGTGCACCCTGCTGAGAAGAGTATTATTAAAAGCAGCACGAAAAGCTTTCTCATGTTTTTCACCAAAAACCCTTAAGTAGTTCAAAACTTAAAGAGCTTTGGGTGACAGAAATGTTCGTTGGACATTATCTTGATGTCGAAGAAAGGGAAGTTACAATAGAAGGAGTTGGGAAAACAACAATTAGATGGTTAATTTCTCCAAAAGTTGGGGCAAAGAACTTTGCAATGAGATATTTTGTAATTAAGAAGGGTGGGAAGATACCTATTCATCAGCATCCATGGGAGCACGAAATATTTGTAGTTAAAGGTGAGGGATATATAACAAACGGCAGAAAGACAGTAAAAGTTGTTCCGGGCAGTTTTCTGTATATACCTCCAAATGAGCCCCACGGATATGAGAATCCAGACTCAGAAACCTTTGAGTTTCTCTGCATAATCCCTGTAACTGAGAAGAGCATCCCTCCGGAGGAAAGAGGAGATTAGCATATTTTTGTTAATTTTTTCACTATCCGAAAACTTTTTAAACAAAAGTCTATAGAGACTGAGCGGGCTTTTATGGGTGATGGAATAAGAGTTGGTATTGAAGAAAAAGTTGAAATTAGAAGAGCAATTCTCTTGGGCTTCCAGCACGTTCTTGCAATGTTTGGAGCAACCGTTACAGTGCCCCTTGTGGTTGGGACGGCAATAGGCCTTGGGATTGAGGAAATCGCACTGATGATACAGGCGGTTCTTCTGGCAATGGGCATAGCAACGCTCCTGCAAACAACGATAGGCTCAAGATACCCAATTGTTCAGGGCTCAAGCTTTGCCTTCATTCCCGGACTCATAAGTATTGGCAAGAGCTTAGGCCTGGCAACGGTGGAAGGGGCGTTGATAGTTGGAGGAATCATAGAGGCGCTAATTGGTGGATTGGGCATAGTTGGAAGGATTAAGAGGCTTTTCTCCCCGGTAGTTACGGGGATCACAATAATGCTCATAGGCTTCAGCTTGGCTCATGTTGCGATAAAATATACCTTCAACTACTTTGCAGATCCCTCTGGACAGAGCATTTCAAAAGCCTTTTTAGTTGCATTGATAACGTTTGCAACCACAGTTTACATTGCCCTAAAAGCCAGAGGTCCCTTGAGAGCAATGCCGGTAATAGTCGGGGCTTTCGTTGGCTATTCAGTAAGTTTGGCACTGGGGATGGCTGATCTAAGCTTGGTAAAGGAGCTTCCACTCTTTAGCATTCCAAAGCCCTTACCCTGGGGAACGCCGGCCTTTGACATAATCGCAGTGGTCACGCTGCTCTTTGCCTTCATGGTTAGCATAATTGAGAGTATTGGTGATTACCATGCGATCTCGGCCATAAGCGAAGCTCCGATAACGAACAAAGACATCAACAGGGGAATAATGAGCGAGGGCATAGCGTGTTCAATCGCCGGTCTCTTGGGAGCATGTGGAACCACAAGCTACTCAGAGAACATTGGTCTGGTTGCCTTAACCAAGGTGGCAAGCAGGCAGGTTGTTCAAATCGGTGGGTTAATACTGATCCTGCTCTCCTTGATTCCAAAGTTTTCTGGGATTTTGGCTTCAATTCCAGCCCCGGTTTTGGGAGGATTAACAATAGCGCTGTATGGAATGATAAGTGTTACCGGGCTCAGGTTAATAAAGGAGAGGGTCGAGCTAAACGACAGGAATATGCTTATAATTGCAAGTGCCCTGATAGTTGGGTTAGGTGCTCCTCAATTGCCCCCAGAATTTTTAGAGCACTTCCCCAAAATCATAGCCAGCATTTTGGAATCCGGCATGGCCGTTGGGGCTTTAACTGCCATAACTCTGGATCAGGTGTTGAGGTGAGAAAAGATGATTGAGGACAAGAGGTGGAATGGTGTTTACTCGTTTGAGGATTCGCCATATTTGATGGAGGTTCTTACAGAGCTCAGGGATAAAAACACGGATTCAATAGCATTTAGAAAAGGCCTGGTTAAGCTGGGGAGGTACATGGGATATGAGCTAACGAAAACAATGGAAGTGGAGGAAATTAAGGTTGAAACTCCCCTTGAAGAGACGGAGGGTATCGTTATTAAGGACAGAAAGAACGTTGTAATTGTTACAGTTCTGAGGGCAGCAATTCCCCTTATGGAAGGGTTGATAAAGGTTTTTGAGCATGCCAGGGTTGGCATAGTTTCGGCATCAAGGGGTAAGGCACCAAAATTTGAGATAGAGATGAACTACGTCAAGATACCCCAGATAAAGCCGGAGGATACGGTTATAGTAACCGACCCAATGATCGCAACTGGCTCAACCCTGCTTAAGGTAATTGAAGAGATTAAAAAGTACGGGACTCCAAAGCGCTTGATTGTTCTCGGGGTTCTTGCGGCACCGGAGGGAATAGGCAGGATTAAGACTGCATATCCAGAGGTGGAGATTTTTGTGACAAAGATTGACAGGGAACTGAATGACCACGGGTACATCTTACCCGGCTTAGGAGATGCTGGAGACAGGGCTTTCGGTGCCCCCATTAAACTCCCCATCCTGCCCCAGGTTCACACGATCGAATAGCGAAAAAATAATAACCTTCTCCCTTTTCTATTTTGTTTGAGTGAAAATGGTGGACATAGATGAGAAAGACGAGGCAATTCTCAAAGAGCTCAGAAGAAATGGCAGGGCCACCTTAACAGAGCTCGGACGAAAAATTGGACTTTCACCGGCGAGTGTAAAGAACAGGATTGAAAAGCTTGAGGATCTGGGTGCCATTAGGGGATATTCCGCCATAGTTGATCCGATCTTTTTGAACGAATTTGTTCAGGCGATGATTGAGGTTGAGCTCCTTACCGATGATGAAACCGTTGATGAAAAACTGTGCAGTATAAGCGGACTCGATAATGTTGTTGGAGTTTACAGAAAAACTGGGGAGTTCCAAATTTTGATAAGGGCCAACTTCAGGGATGTCTCCCAGCTCAGGGAGTTTTTGAGGAATCTTTCGACAAAATACCTTGGGAAGAATATGAAAAGGTCTAAAGTCTCGGTTATCATAGATGTCTTTAAGGAGGGTGGGGTTGTTACACATAGGAAAAGGCGTTCAAAAAGAAGACGACACACTAAGTTCAGGTGATTTCAATGCTGTTTGTAATCAGAAGGGGCAGGAAAAGGAATGAGCTTGAGGCGTATTGTATTGAGAATGAACCTGAAAAACTTTCTAAAATACAGAATCTGAAAGCTGACAGGATTTACCGGTTGATTATGATGGACAATCGCCTGTTCAAGGTTCTTGAGGGCAGCCAGTATAGGAATCCCAAAGAGATTGAAAAACTGCTCAGACAGGCGAGAATTGTTCTAGTGGATGCAGATGAATGGGAAGGATATTTTAGAGTAAGGCTTCAAAATAAGAGGGTCGAAAAATCTCACCTCTGCCGGTTCTGCCTTCTCAACGGAAGGATAACAATATTAACTGAGGGGAATAGGATAAGGTTCCACAGCGAATACATATGTGAGAGATGTGCAGAGGAGGAGCTTAAAAACGAGCTTCGGTATCGCTTTAGGAGTTTGGGAATGTTTGACCAAGCAAAGAAGCTTCTGCAACGATTTAAAGACCTGGATAAAGTTTTGATGGCCTTTGACCCAAGATTTGACCCAACGAAAAGTCCGGAGATTACAAAGTGGGATGAGCTTAAGCCGAAGAAAATCAAAGTCAAAAAGCTGAGCATTGATGAGCTTGAAATTCCAGAAGAGTTCAAAGAGGTGTTGAAGGAAGAGGGTGTACGGGAGCTCTTACCGGTTCAAAGCCTGGCAATTCAGCACGGCCTGTTAAAAGGCGATAACCTTCTCATTGTTTCAGCCACGGCAAGTGGGAAAACCCTTATAGCAGAGCTGGCCGGGATTCCCAAGGCGTTAAACGGAGAGAAAATGCTCTTTTTAGTTCCCCTCGTGGCTCTGGCAAATCAGAAATACGAGGATTTCAGGAGGAGATATTCCAAGCTTGGCTTAAGGGTGGCAATTAGGGTTGGCATGAGCAGGATTAAGACCAGGGATGAGCTCGTTGTGGTGGATACAGGGATTGATGCTGACATAATCGTTGGAACCTACGAGGGAATTGACTACCTGCTGAGGGCCGGCAAGAAAATTGGAAAGGTAGGAACAGTTGTCATTGATGAAATCCACATGATTGATGACGAGGAGAGGGGTGCAAGACTGGATGGGCTTATAGCGAGGCTAAGGAAGCTCTATCCGAAAGCTCAGTTCATCGGGCTGAGT
>DQUR01000130.1 GCA_015662175.1 Thermococcus paralvinellae
AGGATGAAGGGATAAATGTTGTCTGGAGTGTCGCTTATGTGCATTATCTTATGCTCATTATTATCAAGCAAAATCTCTGGCAACCCGTTCCTCCGTAAAAAATCTGGTAAATTAAGCATCACTATTCGCTAATTTCAACCAACTTTATATATTTCGGGATACACTTCGAAATGGGTGGGAACATGAAGGTTCTCGTGCCTGGAGCCGGAAATGTTGGAAAAGCAATAGCCTGTGATTTAAGCCAGGAGTTTGAAGTGTGGGTTGGGGACAAAAGCAAAGAGAAATTAGAGGCAATAAAAGATTTTGCAAACCCTATCAAAGCTGACGCATCAGATTTTAACGACTTAGTAGACACTATGAGGCAATTTGAGCTAATAGTCGGAGCACTACCGGGAAAGTTTGGATTCGCAAACAGGTGCCGAAAAAGCCCAGGTGGCGATAATAGTTGAAGCTGGATTTGCTCCAGGATTAATGGACCTGGGAAGGATTTACCAGGAACCTGATGAGCTTAAGGAAGAGATAATCAGGATTGGAGAACTCCCGAAAGTGGCCAAACCTCCTTTGTGCTACAAATTACCTGGTCTTCATATAGCTTAATTGAAGAATACACAAGAAAAGCTAGAGTAATCAGGAACGGGGAAATAATAGAAATTGATCCGCTTGAAAAGATTGAAAAGGTCAAAATTGAGGATTTTGAGTTTGAAGAATTTGTGAGCGATGGACTTAGAACCCTCTTAGAGAGCATAAGAGCAGAGCACTTGGAGGAGAGGACACTCAGGTGGCTTGGTCACTTGGAAAGGATTAAAGTTTTAAGGGGGCTCGGATTTTTTAAACCTGAAAATGTAGAATTTACGCTGAAAGTAATAGCCCCTTTGATGCAGTATGAAAGCGATGACTTTTCGATAATGGAGGTCTATGGAAGAGGAAGGCTCAACGGAGAGAAGAAGGAAATTCACTACTTCCTCTATGATAAAGCCAAAGATGGGTTTACTTCCATGGCAAGGGTTACAGGCTTTACAGCTGCCGTAATTACCAGACTCGTTGCTGAAGGAAGCTGCATTTATGGGGTAATCTCTCCAGAGATTCTAGGAATGAGGGCTGATGATACATTTACAAGAATAATCAAAGAGTTGAAGGAAAGGGGCATCACAATAGAGAGGTGGTGAGAGTGTTACACTTAATAATAGCCGATTCAGAGCTTGAGCTCGTGCCAGAGAGCATATTGAAGCATCCAGCTGTTGTAAATTATGCTAAAAGAAGGGGAAAGAAACCAGAAGAGGTTCTTTTAGACTCAACGTATCATCATTCAGCACTAAAAAAGCTTGAGGATGGCAACAGAAGGGGAAGACCGGATATAGTCCACCTCTGTCTGATAAACGCCCTGGAGAGCATACTTAACAAGGAGGGAATGCTCAGGATTTACGTTCACACCAGAAACGATGAAGTAATATACATAAAACCGGAAACGAGGATACCAAGGAATTACAACCGATTTGTTGGGCTAATGGAGAGTCTGTTTAAGAACAAATCGGTCCCTCTTGAGCTGTTGAGACTTGAAAGGAAAACTTTGAGTCAGCTTCTGAATGAGATTAAACCAGATGCAGTTTTCATAATGCATGAAAATGGAAAACCCATGAAACCAAAAGATTTTGGAGAGCTTCTGAAAGGATTTAGGGAACCAGCAGTCATTGTGGGTGGGTTTCCCCATGGGGATTTTAAGAGCAGAGTTGATGGAATGAAAATAAGCCTTTACAAAGAGCCATTGATGGCCTGGACCATAGTAAATGAAGTAATCATAAATTATAAAAATGCTCTCCTCTTTTAAATAACTTTTTATATCCAGATTAACATTAACAAAAAGCCTAGGAAAATATTTCACGGGGGGATGAAGCTTGAAAAAGTTGGCAATGTTGATGATCCTCTTAATAGTTGGGTACATGGTAGGAATTTGGACATTTCTGCTATTTCCGCAAACACTAATTTTAGGGGGACTAAAAGCCCTTGCGTTGTACATAATAGTTTCAGCAGTGCTGGCAGTCGTACCATACTACAGTCTGGAAGCAACAAAACGGAGCCGATACTTCTTCTTTGAATACCTAATAAAGGTATCCAGAACTCCTGGGATTGGCATAAGTTTCCTAATGTTTATCCTCATTGGAGCATCACTGATACTATACTACTCCTCTGTGGGTCTAACGTCAATCCTTGGAAAAAGTGATATTCTTCATGTAACATTGGTTGTTGTGTTATCGTTGTTGTTATCATCACTGATCCTGTTTAGAGCCAAAGAAAGGAGCATTGTATTAATGGGATGGTTTTCAGTGCTGTTCCTGATTTTTACGATTGTTTCCTATTACCAAATTAGAAGCTTTGCCCTTATGACCGCAGAAAAATCAATCCCGGTAAAATTTGCCCTCGATACATTGATCGGAAATGTAAAATCCACCGTTTTACCGATAACGTTTCCCCTAATAATAAAAGTTCTCATCCTGTCGTTCCTTGGTTTAGGCCTTGGATTTGGGTTTTATATGGTCCTGGGAACGTTTTTGCCCGAGGAAGTAGATCCTAAAGTTTTAATCATTGTAGGATATATCCTGCAACTTCTAATTGGAATACTATCAACATATATTGTGATATATTCCCTCGCGGTAAGCTTTCCTGGAACAGCAGTACTTTATGGACATGCAACCATAAATGAAGCTCTCGGGTATATCGGAAAAATTGCAGGGGCATTACTTGAAGCAAAATCCCCCCAAGCCAAGACAGTCCTATACCTACTGATGGTATCAATCTACCTGGCAGGAATGACAACCTTCATTCCGTTAATTGAAACAGCCGGTCATATAATAAGTGAATCAATGCAGAGTTCAAGGAACAGATCAATTTCCATAGCTCTGACCGGGGTTTTTATAGTTTCATTAATTCCAAGCTCTGATTATTTAAGGACACTGTTCCTATCAATGTTCTTCTCATTCATTGGGATAATGGTTGCCGTTGAAACAGTGCCCCTAATCCTGAGTGGAAAAATACTCTTTAAGGGGGCAAAGATATGCAGTGGCATCGCTGGCATAATTGCATTTTTCACAGGGGTGGGAATGATGGTGAGAATTTTCCAGCTGGGAATCTGGCAAAAACTTGGCGTCATTGCTGGCATTATAATGCTCCTGCCCATTTTTCTCAACAAGATGCTTCTTAAAACAAAGGCTTGATTCCTTTCAAAAATTTTTTAAATGGGCAAACCAAACTCCACTTAGAACGCTTATCGGAGGTTTGAAAAATGGGAGACAAAACCAAAGTTCAGGTCAGCAAGCTTAAACCCGGAAGATACATAATAATCGATGGAGAGCCATGCAGAATTGTGAACATCACTGTCTCATCACCGGGTAAGCACGGTTCGGCAAAGGCAAGAATTGAGGCGGTGGGAATTTTTGACGGAAAGGTGAGAAGCATTGTCAAGCCAACAAGCGCTGAAGTGGATGTTCCAATAATTGACAAGAGAACAGGCCAGATAATTGCAATAACTCCGGATACAGTCCAGCTTATGGATATGGAAACATATGAGATATTTGATGTCCCAATAGACACTGGTGTTGATGATGAGATCAAAGGACAACTGAAGGAAGGGATCAACGTCGAGTACTGGGAAACCCTCGGAAGGGTTAAGATCATGAAGATTAAGGGCGAGTGAATCCTCTTTTCTTTTTGGAATTTTATACACCCTAAACCCTATAACCAGCTTTCTTTTCGGTGATGCAGATGGAGTTCTTTTACACTTACGGGGCAATAAAAACCGCCCTACCTTTAGTTGATGCCAAAGATGCGGACTTCGTAATATTCGGTGTGCCGTTCGATTCAACAACCTCCTACAGACCCGGGGCAAGATTTGGACCAGTATTAGTAAGACAAGCCACAATAAACCTGGAGAGCTATATCCTAGATTATGATATAGATTTAGCTGATGTAAAGATTGCGGATATCGGCGATATAAATATTGTGGCAGGAAATTCCTTTGAGACGATGAAGAGAATAATGGAGACAATAAAAGAGCTCAAAATTATGAATCCAAAAGCTATACCTGTAATGTTGGGTGGAGAACACTCAATGACATATGCTCCAGTAAGGGCCCTAAAACCAAAGAGCTACATTGTCTTTGACGCCCATCTGGATTTAAGGAACGAATTTGGGGGCAATCCTTGGAATCATGCATGCGTGACAAGGAGAATTTCAGAGCTTGGCGTGGAAATTGCGGGATTTGGAATAAGGAGTGGCATAAGGGAGGAAGTCGAATATGCTAAAGAGCGAAACATAAAGTGGATTCATGCAAGGGAGTACAGCCTTGAAAAGTTTAGAGAAATCGTAAAGAATATGCCAGAACCAGTTTATATTTCAATTGACATTGATGTTTTTGACTTATCAATGGTTCCTTCGACAGGAACACCAGAAGCAGGCGGTTTGAAATTCTGGGAGATAATAGAAGCGTTAGAATGGCTCACAAAAGAAAAAGAAGTTGTTGGATTTGATATCATGGAAGTTGCTGGAACTGAACTTGGAGACATCACTGCACTAACTGGAGCAAAGCTGATGTTTTATCTAATCGGAATGTTGTCAAGATGATTTTGGTGTATAACCTGCTCTTATCATCCTTCCCCTATGCTTCCAAGATCAAGAAATTTTTCTCTTAAAATTTTATAGGGCCCACAGCGTTTCTACTATTACAGAAACCAGTACCGTAATCACAGTTGCACTGAGGATTATTTCACACCATTGGATCATTGAGGGTTGTGATACATTAAGCCAAGGGTTAAAGGGAAGCTAACCAATGCTGAAGGTACAACACCTCTTGGCCCTTCAAGGACAATAAAGAGGTATTCCTTTGGGCACTTGGAGCTTGAGGTAGAAGAAGAGCTACTGCAACCGGGGTTAATACAATACCTAGAGGATCATTAAAAGAACTAAAGCGCCAAAGAGAAAGCCAATGATGGATGGAGTATAAAAAAGCATTGAGAAAGCAAAACCTGCAATCAGAGCGGTTATAAGAAGTCCTAGAGTATCAAGCATTGCTATTGTTTTGTTCTTCTTTAGCATTCCCCAGCTTAGCATACGCCCTTCCGTAAAGAGAATCATTACCAGGCCGAAAACTCTTATGTAGTTGAAAAGCTCATGCGCAAGAGCGCGGTTTATAAGATTGAGCACTGAACCGAGAAGGATCCAAAGAACACAAAGAGGAGAACATCCACCTAAGAAAGTAAATAAAAATTCATTCATTTATTCAGCGCACGTCCATTTTAGGGGGTTAGTTTAGCTCAAAAGGATACTTCTTCGTTTTAACAAGCCACAAACCACTTAACGCTCCCAAAGTGTTCATCACTAAATCCCTAAGTTTGTTAGCAAATGTTTCATGGATGAAAGAGATTTCACTTTCACTGAGCTTTTCAGCAACTTCCCATCCTATGCTTACCACAAGCAGAATCAAAAAGGAATACACAACAACTTGCTTTGAATCCATGGGGTGTTTTCTTGAGAGCTCATTTAAAACGTGAGCAACCATCACCCAAACTGTTAATCCACCTAGAAAATGGCTTATCATGTCAGCATTTGTCCACTCTTTATGGAATAAGTCAATCGTTGTGAAGGGGACATTCACAAGAGAAACGTGAATGGCGATGAAAATTGCCAAGATTGTGATAATTTTGTCATTATAAAGTGGACTTAGGAAAGGCTTTAACTTTTCTGAGGGATTTAACTTTTTCTGAAGGATATCTGGGATAAGGAGACCTATAAGTGCAACACCACTTCTATAAATGTGATCAATGCACATATACATAAGACCACTTAGGAGCCCTATGAAAACCACGAATCTGCAAACGTTTATCATCCTTCTCTCCCACGTAATTTTAATTCACCAAGGTAAGATTCTATTTTCGTTTTTAGTCTTTTTCCAATTTATCAATGCACAGGGGTGAAAGTATTGCACATCCCAGATGGGCTTTTAAGCATGCCTGTGATAGTTGTGACGCATGCCATATAGCGATGGTAGCACATTCAGCAAAGAAACTTAAGAACCTACCAGAGAGCAAAATTCCCCTTCTTGGGCTTTTCGCAGCTGGAATCTTTGCAGCTCAAATGGTGAACTTCCCAATAATCGGAGGAGTCAGCGGACATTTGCTTGGAGCAACGCTTGTGGCAATATTACTTGGTCCCTATGCTGCTGTGTTAATAATGACTGCGGTTCTCATAATTCAGACACTTCTCTTTGGAGATGGTGGAATTACAGCACTTGGGGCTAATATACTCAACATGGGGATACTCGGTGCATTCTTAGGATATACAGTTTACACTAGGCTAAAGAGCATAAACGAAATTGTAGCGATTGGAGTGGATTCATGGCTCTCGGTATTTCTTGGGGCAGTTCTGGCAGCAATCGAAATTGGAATAAGCAAAAGCCTCCCCTTTGGAAAGGTTTTAACACTCATGGCAGGCTACCACGCAATAATTGGAATAGGTGAGGCCATATTGACCATAATAATTATTCAAGCAGTCAGAGCTAAGCTTCCCGAGGTGGGAGGTGTTCCCGCATGAAGGCAATAGTCAAAGGATCGATTATCATTATCATCCTGCTTGCAATAGCTTTACCATTCGCTTCAGATAACCCCGACGGATTAGAAGCAACAATGGAAAAGTTGGACTTGAGGAGCATCCAGTTTATGAGGCACCACTCGACTATGGAGAAACCTGGGGACAGAGCGTAGTTATGGGAATAATTGGAATAGTCTTAGTCTTTGGACTCAGTTATGGGCTCGCTAAGTTGGTGAAGGGGGTTTAAACTTGTATTTGCTCTTTCTTTTAATTTATGCCCTCGCAGTTGTCACGAGAAAAAGTTTGAGTGAGCTTGCATATTTTGGGATAATTCTTATTTGGTTGATTATCTTTTTAAGACCAAAAAGAAGCATTTTTAAACACTTGGGATTTTTACTTGGGTTTGAGGGCTTATTATTCATTCTCGCACTTTTCAATCCCGGTGAACCTTTAGTGAGCACACCAATTGGATCCATAACAAAAGAAGGAATCCACTCATTCTTTCTATTTTTAGGAAGGGCTTTCTTGTCTTCTTCAGTTGTTGTGACATCTAACTCTTTAGGATTCTCAAGACTTTTGGCTAAAATGGAAGAGCTTAGATTTCCAAGGATATTGATTTTAACGCTTGCGTTCACTTACCGCTATCTTGACTTGTTTAAAGACGAAGCACTAAGAATGAAACGAGCCTTGGATTCAAGGGCTTTCGGCATAGAAAAAAGAGAATACTATCAAAAGCTCGGTGCATTATTCAGTGAGATTTTTGTGAGAGCCTACATTAGAAATGACAAAATTTACAGAGCAATGCTTTCAAGATGCTTTGGTGAATTTCCAAAATTCGAAAGACATAAAAGCATCATACCACTAATCTTCAGCGTAATTGCGCTGATAGGTGTGCTGATATGATAGAAATAAGACATCTACATTTTTCCTATGGTGAAAAGGAAATACTCAGGGACATAAATTTAGACATCAAGAAGGGGGAAGTTTTTGGGTTATTAGGCCCCAATGGAGCTGGGAAATCGACCCTCATTCTGCATTTAAAGGGGATATTAAAGCCCAAAAAGGGAGAGATTCTGATTGATGGGCTAAATCCAGTTAAAAATCCACGAGAAGTTAGGAGGAAAGTAGGAATAGTTTTTCAAGACCCAAATGACCAGCTCTTCTCACCAACAGTTTTTGAGGATGTTGCCTTCGGCCCTTATAACCTAGGATTGAGAGGTAAAGAGCTCGAGGAGAGAGTTTATAAAGCATTGAGATTTGTTGGAATGGAGAAGTACGCTGATAGAGAGATAAAACATCTAAGCTTTGGGGAGAAGAAGAGAATTGCAATAGCAACTGTTTTGGCTATGGATCCGAAAATTCTGGTCTTTGATGAGCCTTTTGTAAACCTAGATTTTAGAGGAAAAGAACAAGTCCGAACACTAATTGAGCAGTTTAGAGGGAAAAACAATAATCCTAGCGTCTCATGAAGCTGAATATTTAACGCTCTGCGATAAAATTGCATTAATTGATGAAGGAAAGATAATTAAAGTAGGTACTCCAGAGGAAATTCTGGGAGATGTTGAACTCCTAAAAGCTCACAACCTCGACGTTCCCCCTCTCATTGAACTGTTTCTCAGCTTAAACTTAGGTGTTCCAAAGAACCTCAAAGATGCTAGGGAGAAGATAGCTAACTTTTTAATATTTCAAATCACTAACTTTTTAATATTTTAAATCAAAAGCCTAAAGTGAATAAAAGGAGGCTTCAAAATGAAAGTTGAGGGATTTGTCGCAAGCCTGAAAAATGCCGAAACAATAGCCCAGCTCTTCAAAATTCTGGAGGAGAAGGGAGCACCAGTGATAGAGCTTGATGGGGAAAAGTTCCTCACTGTCGTTGAGGGAGACTTTGAGGGGGTTAAGTTCTGGACAGAGATTAACGGCAAAAAGGCAAACATGGCCCTCGGGGACGCTATGCTGAACTCGGCAAGCTTTCCATTCAAGTGTAAAAAGCCCTACACTGGTGGGAACATAATATTTGTTAAGATGAGTGACATTGAGAGTGAAGAGTTTTTAGTTGCCTACAAGAGCGAAGGGATCGGCAATTATTTCCATGTCAAAGGGGACAGAGTTGAGAAAATTGAGCCGACTGAATATGAAGATCTTCTCCCAAAGATGCCTGAGTTCAGAGTAAAAAGTTTCAGTGAAGAGCAGATGGACATGATGGGTGCCTTCTTCGGTTGAAAGATGCCAATATTAACCCTTCAAAGCCTCATCCAAGAGATTCAGTCCCAGATCCAGGTACTCCTTAGCCTTTTTCTCATTTCTTGCCTCTGCGAAAATTCTTATTACTGGCTCCGTTCCGCTTGCCCTCACCAGAACCCAGCCGTCATCAAAGAGGATCTTTACCCCATCGGTCGTGTCAATCTTAAAGCCTCTCTGCTCTGCAATTTTAGCGACTTTTCCAACCACTGCATGCCTGTCCCCTTCAACGTGCCTCCTTGTTTTCACCTGATGGAACTTTGGCAATTCGTCAATAAGCTCGCTGAACTTTTTGTTGGACTTTGCAAAGATCTCAACTATCTTCGCCACGGTCATTGCACCATCCCTGCCCAGAACATGATCCGGGAATATCACGCCTCCATTTTCTTCCCCACCAACCAACCCGTTGTGTTCAAGTAAAGCCCTCGAGACTACCAGATCACCAACCTTCGTTTTGAGAACTTTTCCGTTGTGTTGCCTCGCAACCTCATCAATTATGTGTGATGTAGCTACCGTCGTGACAACCAGTCCCCCGCCATGTTCCTGAAGCATCGCCTTAACGATGAGAGCAAACGTTTTGTCCCCCTGAATGAAGTTTCCATTTTCATCAATGAACACCGAACGGTCTGCATCTCCATCTTGGGCAACGCCAAAGTCCGCTCCCAATGCTCTGACAATCCTCATGAACCCCTGAAGGTTCTCTTCGTTTGGTTCTGGATTTCTTGCCGGGAAGTGGCCATCGGGATGGGCATTCACGCTGACGACCTTACAGCCAAGTTCCCTGAGGAGGTAGGGCAAAACCAGCGAGCCAGCGCCATTTGATGTATCAACCACCACAAAGGGCTTCCTCTCCTTTATTGCCTTAACATCAACCTTGGACTTTATCGCATCTATGTACGGCCTTATTATGTCCCTTCTCTCCAGACGGCCAATCTCGTCCCATTTCGCCCTGTCAAACTCCTCCTTGAAGAACAGATCTTCCACAATTGCTTCTTTCTCTTTCCTCAAGCCCAACCCATTTGGCTCTAGGAGCTTGATCCCGTTGTATTCCGGGGGATTGTGAGATGCCGTGATCACAGCCCCGCCATCGACTCCAAAGTATCTGCATGCAAACTGAATTGCCGGGGTTGGGGCAATACCCACGTCAATAACGTTTATTCCAACGCTTAAAAGGCCCGATATTAACGCGTTTTTCAGCATTTCACCGCTCACCCTTGTGTCCCTTCCCACAACGACCCAGAGCTTCTTATCGGGCTGTTCCCCTTTTAACAGGGTTCCAAATGCCATCCCTATTTTGAGGGCAAATTCCGGGGTTATCTTTTCATTTACAATTCCCCTGACCCCAAATGTTCCAAACAGCCTTCCCATCTCCACCACCTTTCATGGTCATCTACCGAAGTCATCCTGGAATCTTATTATGTCGTCCTCTCCAAGATATTCGCCTATTTGAGTCTCAATGACCTCCAGGACTACTTTTCCAGGGTTTTCCAATCGATGTTTAACCCCGGCGGGAATGAACGTGCTCTCCCCCGGCCTCAAAAGGATTTCCTTATCCCCGACTATGACCCTTGCCGTTCCCCTAACAACGACCCAGTGCTCCGAGCGGTGGTAGTGCATCTGAAGTGAGAGCTTCCTGCCGGGTAAGACCGTTAAGCGCTTGATTTTGTAGCGTTCCCCTTCTTCAAGGACGGTATAACTTCCCCAGGGTCTGTAGGCCGTTCTATGGACGAGAACCCTCTCGTCACCCTTCTCCTTGAGCTTCCTGTAAACTTCCTTAACCTTCTGGCTTTCCCCCCTGTGGGCAACCAGAAGGGCATCCCCGGTGTCGATTATTATTAGATCCTTCACACCCACCGTTGCCGTTAGGCGCTCCGTCATGATGAGGTTGTTCTTCGAGTCTACACCTATGTAACCAGCTTTCGTTCCCTTAATTTTAATGGCGTTTCCGTTTTCGTCCTTCTCAAAGGCATCATAGATCGCATCGAAGCTTCCCAGATCGTTCCAGTAGGTATTTAGTGGAACAACCGCTGCCCTGTCAGTCTTTTCCATAATTCCGTAATCCACCGAAATGTCTGGAACCAGCTCATAAACTTCTTCAATGCTCTTGGCCTCTTCAAATGCATTGTGAATTTCAGGGGCTAGGCGTTTCACATCCTCAATGAAAAGCTCTGTATCAAACATGAACATTCCGCTGTTCCAGTAATAGCCTTCCTCAACGTATTTTCTTGCAGTCTCGAAATCGGGTTTTTCTTTAAATTCGGCAACTTTGTAACCGCCTTCCAGTTTTTCTCCAGGCTTTATGTAACCGTAACCCGTGTGGGGCCTCGTTGGTTTGATACCAAACGTTACAAGGTAGTCCTCTGCAAGCCTTTCCGCTGTTCTGAAGGCTTTGATGTATTTTTCATTGGCGTCGATTAAATGGTCAGAGGGTAAAACCGCGACCTTCGATTTCCCGAAGTTCTCATGGATGACTTTCAGCCCCCAGTAAATTGCCGGGAGGGTGTTCTTTCCCACCGGCTCAAGCAGGACATTTTCCTCTGGAATCTCTATCCCCATGTCCCTGAGCTCATCAAAAACCCTGAAGCGATACTCCCTATTGGTTACCACAAAAATTTCTTTGGGTTTTGAGAAGAGCAGGGCCCTTTCCACTGTCTTCTGAAAGAGCGAGGTATCATCAAATATCCTTATAAACTGCTTTGGCATTAACTCCCTGCTCAGCGGCCATAAGCGGGTTCCCTTTCCTCCGGCTAAAATTAGTGTCTTCATCCTATCACCTCCAGTAGCTCTTCCATTGAGTTTATATTTACAGCGTTTGGATGCCTCAAATTTCCAATTATGAATGCATTTTTAACAATGTCAAAGAGGGGAAAGTCATTCAATCCATCTCCAACGGCATATGCCTCCACATCTCCAAAAAACCTGGAGTAAAGGTGAAGGAGAAGGTGTGCCGCCTTTCCTTTGTCAGTATTCCCATGAACGTTGTAAAATCTGCTTCCCTTTGAAATTCTCAAGCCTCTGGATTTAATTGCCTCAATAAACCCCTCATCCTTCCAGCGAAAGATTGTTTCCGAGTATTCCCTCATCATCGCGAGTTCTGCCAGTTGTCTTGGAAGCCTCGTAAAGTTCATAACCTCCTCAACACCTGAGTTTCCATAGTATTTTAGACCGAACTTTTCGCTAAGCTCATCGAGGGCTTTTTTTATAACCTCATATCTTTCGCCAAGCTCTATAACAAAGTAATCCCCACCTTCCCTTGTGAAGTTGAAGGTAAATGGGAAATATTCCTTTGGAATGTATATCGCACTTCCGGTCTCCACTATGAACGGGTCTTCAACATTTAAGGCCTTTCTGTAATATTCCTGCTCAGCTCTAGTCTTTGACGAATTAAAGACTATCCTGAACCCTTTTCTTTTTAATTCATCAATTACCTTTTCAGCTGGTTCCGGTGAGTAGTCATCCCCAATTAAGGTCCCGTCGAGGTCAAGGAATATCACTTTCATTTTCATTTTCATTAAACCACCTACAGGCCAAGTTTGAGCAGGGTTTCAGAGTTGCTCTCAACAATTTTCATCCATTTTTTGACATCAATGTCCTTAATCGGGGGCATTACAACAGGTTTTGGCGGCTCTTCGTTTTCACCTATTATACCGTGCATCCTTAAATCCTCCAGTATCCTCCTTCTGAGATTTTCTGAGGATAGATTCGAGTGATAAATTGTAGCCAAAGACATTAAGATCATTTCCTTCACATGACTCTGTCCCTTGTCTTCATGAAAGTGTGGGTTGAGCGTTTCAATTTGAAATATCTCAATCCCCTGATCAAAGACTTCCTTATACTCCTCAACCTTCTCCCATTTTCCAAACCTCTCGAGGAGGTAAACTATCTCGTATGGCTCTATTGAATAGCTGGTTGAGAATGGCATTATCTCGGCCAGCTTCATGGTCATTGCATGCTCCCCGGCATTGCCGGTGACCATTATGTTGGTCTCGAAGGTGGTTTGCTCACTGATCAGTTGGTTGAGATAGCGGTTTGTGATTTCACTTACCCTTCCCCATTTTTTGAAATATAAGCTACCCTTTGTAACCTTGGGCTTATGCCTCCAGTGAAGACGAACCATCGTGTATTCACTCTCGCTCATGAGAAAACCGGCGGCATAGTCCTTTACATATTCATTAACTGCTCCGGGAATGTAGTTATCGGCATCAACAAATCCAACATATTTTGCACCAATGGCCTTTGCGAGTAGAATCCCAATGACCATTCCCTCACCCTTGCCGCTCCTAACATTCCCATTCCCATCAAGTATTTCAGTGTATCCAACCTTTTCAAATGCCCTGGCTATTCCGAAATCCTTTTGGTGGACTATGATAACTCTCGAATGAGTCAGATTGTGGAAGTGCCTGATCAAATCAACCTCCTGCCTGTATCTGTTGGGGCCTTCTCTCTTGCTGTTTGAGACTATGATTATGGGGCACTTGTGGGGTATCGCCTTTAGAACACCGTCAACCAGATGAAGTTTTTCGTTTTTCATTGGGACAATAACCGCCATTTCCCCCAGTGTCCGGTATATGTCTTCCCTGGGAATGTTCACAATGGTGAACATCGGCACCTCCTCTGTCTCGGTGTCCATCTTGAGGAGCTTTTGCAACTCGTAGATCTTAACAGCCCCAAATATCTCCTTATAAATGGGAGCCTCCAAAAGCACAGTTGTCACCTCCAGATGATTAGAACAAAATGAAATCCCATCAAAGTCCCTTAAAGTGTAAATTAAGCCCATAACTATTAGTAAGCTTGCTTATATAAAATTTACCTTAAGGGGAAAGGAACATTGCAAATTCACTTACAAAGGCTGAGCTTGAGATAGTGTCTCCAATCCCAACGGTGCTCTTTGGGGACGTAACTATTTTCGCGGGTATAAATGTCAGCTGCCTATCGCCCAAATCAATCACTCCATTTTCAGCTTCCCCAAACTCCCTCCCAAGTTCTTCCTCAATAAGGAACGCCCTCTCACTTGTGGGCACACTTAAGGCATCCCTAATCTGGCTCAAGCTCTCCACATTGCCATACATTGCTTTGGCTGCAGCTGCCAGTGCTGCAAATAGCAGGGCATCCCTAACCTTCTCATTCTTGTATTGGGTTAATGCCATGTAATAGCCATAGGTGTGGAAATGAATCCTCTGGATTCCGGTCTCATCCATGAGGAGGTGCATTGCATCTATAACCGAGAACACATGACCTTCAAGCACCTCTCTTGCAAGCTCCTCATCTCCAATAATTTGCATCAAAGATGCCAATTCAACTTCATTCAGCCCGACACTCGTGAATTTTGACAATAAGTTAATGAGAGCTCTTCTAACTTTCCTGTTTGCGGTATAGGCGAATTCAAAATGGCTCCTGATGTTTCTTTCGTTGAGCACATCAAGCTGGGCATCAACTTCATTAAGCACGTCTTTGTAGGTCTCGTAGGATTCCTTTAAAACATGCAGGCCGCTTATTATTGCCAAATCAACGTTCTTAACCACGTCATTGAAGTGCTCCCTAAACTCATTCCTCATGTGGACTCTGGCGTTGTATTCATCGGCGTTTGCTATGAATCTGTTTTCCCTCGGCGCAGCTATGTTGAACACCTGAAAGCCCCTCGGAAATTCAAAGATGTAGTGAATCAGCTCTTCTTCATTCTCTTTCACGGCTTCTCTGGGATGGACAAGTTTGAATTTTCCCTCCTCAAATACCGGAACATAAATCGGACCATCAACAAATAGCTCAGCCTGCAGCTTTGGATTCTGGGGAACATGGACTATAGTTGGTACTCTGTAAACTCCGCCCAACAGATTGGCCATTATCCCAGCCTGTCCACCAATTCTAAGTTCATCCCAGCCCCATTTCCTCAGGTAATCGCTCACCTCTTTACTTTCAACAAACCATTCCATAGCCTTTCCAAGCTTGATGCTTCTCAAAATTCCAGCGAAAAGCTCTTCAAGGGAAGTAATCCTCTCGGGGGGATTCTCAATCAGTTCAAAAATCCTATTTTTTCCAACTTTCTCAATCCTCCCTTCAAGGTCTTTACCGTCAAGGTATTTTATTGCATCTATGTTGGTGTTATAGGCCAAGAGAACTCCCCCAATTCTTGGCAATGCATTTGTTGCATTCTCAAACGCATTAGCATAAAGGCTCTTCCATAGCCTAATTTTCTCCCTCAGGCTTTTTTTCATTCCCATCACCCTTTGCAAAAAAGCTCAATAGCTAAATTCACTCCTTCCACCTTGGATTGTCCTTAATGATTACCCTTCCATCTTCCTCAACCACTATCTTTGAGAATCCCCTCTCCTTTATGGTTCCGTAGTCATGGCCTGCATCAGCTGGATAGATAGCCAAGAATATGAAAGGTTCATTTCCCGTATTGACTGTTCTGTGGGCCCAGTAGGGCGGAACATAGACTATTGTCCCGGGCTTCATTTCAATGAACTTTGCATTTCCCTCAGGTGTCTGCAAAAGCATTCCACCTTTCCCTTTCAGAGCAAAGTAGATTTCCGCCCTATCGGGCTTTGAGTGGTAGTGGCCCTTTGTGAAGAAGAACTCCTTCCCAACTTTTCCGGGATAGAGAACAGTTGTTGCAAAGTTCAAATCCCCCTCCTTTTCCTCCTGCTCAATTGCATAAACCTCATATACAACAGGGTTTTCCCTTTCCACAAGCTCCTTCCATGCCTCCTCATCAAGGAAGTATCCCTTCATGTCGCTTAGCCTTCTCACCAGCTTTTTGGCGTTTTCAATTGTTCCGGTTTCAAAATCGAGTCTAACTCCAAAGGGCTCTTTGTACATCGGCTTCACCCCTACTCCAACCTAAAGCATTCACAATATTTTAACCTTTCCCTTCTATATCACTGTAAGTGTTAAACTAGTGAACGAAGCACGTATGAAACGCCTATGGTGACTGCCCAGTAACCAGCGTTCCACTTAATGACTTTGTAGCCATCGAGCGGTGGAAACGGCAGGAGGTTGAAGAACGCTATCCAGAAGTTCACAATGGATGTGTAGTACAGGGAAACCATAGCGTGAATTGGGAGGGGCACTGTTTTCAGCAAAATCAAGGCAACCACTCCAACCATTATGTTTGCTAATGGTCCAGAAAGGCTTATCCATCCTTCGGCTTCCCTATCACTCCAGTATTGGTAAGGAGCATAGATGTAAACGGCACCCAGTGCGGCAAAAACTATCGCATGGCCGAATATCATCTTTCCCAATATACCGAGAAGGAGGGCTATCAAAATGCCGGTATCCCATCGTTTGTAAAACGCTATGTAGCCATACTTCTTTGCAACCTGTCTGTGAGCTAATTCATGAAAGACAAAGGCAGTAAACACGGCGAGGGCGACATAGGGCATGTTCCTCAGTTCAAAGTTAGAGAACAAAAGTAGCAACACCACATACGAAACCGCCAGATCTTCAAGCTCCTGCTTCCTGAAATCACTGAGCATCAATATCATCTCCCCCTGATTTCAATCTTCTTTCCCAAGACGAGCTCTGCAGCTTTTACAGCAGAGCCCCCACTGCCAACAGCAATCCTCACCTGATCCTTTGGGACGTAAACTATGATTGTATCTCCGGAGTATTCCACATCTATCACATCAACGCGGAGCATTTGCTTTAAGCGTTCAATCATCTTCATCCCCCGATTATGTTGGGTCATTCAAATATAAACCTTAACGCTTGCTTTAATCAAAATCCCAGATGGTTCTTCCTTTGTAAAACATCATAACGTAACCACAGTTTTTGCAGATGACTATCTTCACCTTATGAGCGGTGAATCCCCATTTACTATCGAGTTTACCTTCTTCAACTTGAAAATCCATTCCGCCACATAACGGGCATCTTAACTGTTGCTTTTCCATAATTATCACCAAAACTACATTACCTTGGCGATATAAAAGCCTTGTGTGAATTCAATATCCTCTCTATGCCACTTTTATGTCCCAGACCAACGACCGCAATAACTTTAGGTTTTTTAATTCCCCTCGCTCTTAAGTTGTTTACAATGGCAATCAGATTCTTGGCCATTATCTCATTCCTCTCCTCAACGAGAACTCGATACAGGTAGGGATACTTCATTTTAAACTGAGTCATCATGACTTTAAAATCCGTGATGATGTCCCTCTCCTCTCGTCCAAGCGGTGAGGGAATAAAAACTGCCAAACTTTCCAGAAGGAGTAGAAGCTTCTCCCTGAGAGGTGCCTTAAGGATTTTCGCTGTTATGACATTTATGTCCTCATCGATGAGATATAGGTGAATTCCCAAAAGCCCGGCCAGGTTTATTGCCTCCATCATCTCTCCACCGGGCATCATGCCAAACTCCTCTCCCAGCTTTTCCTCAACCTTTGTAAGGATGTATTGAATTATTCCTATCCTCCCATATTTAACTGCCTCTCCAAGTTTTATTCTCTGAGGATTCTGCATTGCGTAGAATCGCCTCTTATCAAGCTCTATGGCTATTGCATGCGGTTTTTCTTCCAGTATTGTTTTCCTAACCCTCTCTTTGCTCTCTGGAGAGACGTGCATCGTTCCAATGACCTTAACGTATCGAAGATAGGTCATAACCTTCACCATTTAAGTTTATCAAAATCCTTTGGCACCATAAATCTATGGTTGCATAACTGTCTCGCCTTTTGGAGATACTCATCGTATTCATACCTAGGTGCCCTATGGAACAATGCTAGGAGTTTAACCTTAGCCTTCCTTGCCACCTCACAGGCTTCGCTCACGGTTGAGTGATAACTTTCTCCCCTTTCTTCATCACTTAGGTAAGTTGCCTCATGAATGAGCAAATCTGCTCTTTCTGAGAAAAGTTCAATCCTTGCACAGGGTTCTGTATCCCCCGTGTAAACAACCTTAACACCCTTCCTTCTCTCTCCGGTGACATCTTCAAGGTAAATTGTCTGCCCGTTTATATCGATCTTCCCTCTAAGCTCAAGCTCCTTCATCCAGGGACCGGGCTTTAGACCGAGCTCTCTAATCTTTTCCAAATCAAAGTTTCCACGCCTGTCTTTTTCTTTAAACACATAGCCCAGAGCTGGAATACCGTGTTCAACCTTAAAAGCCCAGATCTCATAGTCCCCAAATTTTAGCCTTGTCTCACCAAGCTCATGTACATGAATTTCAAAGCTCGGAGCAAAAAAGCCGCTCTTCAAATAGTTTTGTATAAATTCAAATGTATATTTTGGACCATAGATGTGGAGAGGATTCTCTCTGTTCCAGAGGGTCATCGTCTGGATTAAGCTCATTAAGCCAAGATAGTGGTCTCCATGAAAGTGAGTTATGAAAACCTTTTCAATCCTCATCGGGCTGAGCCTGGCGGTATTAAGCTGTCTTAGAGTTCCTTCACCAACATCCCAGAGTATAATCTCACCTTTATAACGCAGAACTATTGAAGGGACGTTTCTCTCTCTGTTCGGCATTATCCCCCCGGTTCCCAAGAATATGACCTCAAGCATGATTTGAAGTATGTGGGGGAAGTAAAAAGATTTGCCCCTACCATAAACTAACCATAAGATTAAATATCCCGAGTCCCAAAAACACTGGGGGTGAATTTATGGAGGAGATCCTTAAAGCAATCCAGGAAAAGGACTGCAAAAAGGTTGCAAGCCTCCTATACTACAAAGTTGATGAACTCAGCGAAGAAGATCTGAGGGAAATCCTTGAAAAAGCCGAGAAATTGGCTCTGGAGTGCAAAGACTTTGAACTCTACAAGCTGGTTGTTTATTATTACCTCGAGTTCTTTGAAATTGATAAGGTGACAGAATTTGAAAAAATAGCGGAAAGGGAAAACACGTTCGAGGCTAAATATCATCTTGCAGATTTGTACTTCCTGATTGGGAATCTTGAAAAGTCCCTTGATCTCTACAGACAGCTGCTGGAGGAAGAAACTGAGAAAGGAAACAGAGAGAACATTGCAAAGGTTTATTACAGCATGGCACTGATTCACGAAGAATTAATGGAGTATGATAGGGCTCTTGAGCTTATGAAAAAGGCAGAGGAAATCCTTGAGGAGCTTGAGAAGGAGGAGGATGTTTTACACATAAGGATATACAAAGCATACATAACCTTTGAGAACGGGGACATTCCAAAGGCAAAAGCGGAATTAGCCAGTGTTTTACCGAAGGTCCTTAACAAACCTCAACTCAAGGCCCAGGTTCACCTTGTATTTGAGGAGATATTTGAGGAGCAAGATAACTACGAGGCTGCTCTGCAAGAGTGTCTCTATGCCATGATAGAAGCTAAGGAGGGAGAGTACTTCGACATAGCATTCGATGCCCTCATCGATGTAATCTGGCAACTCATGATTGAGGATGAATTTGAGATTATTTACAACAACATCGATATGTTTGCCAATGCCATTCCAGAG
>DQUR01000211.1 GCA_015662175.1 Thermococcus paralvinellae
CATATCCATTTTTCCAGCGAGCTCAGGTGAAATTCTAAAGTATATCTGGGATTTTCCGTGGAAGTCCCTATTGACAACTACCGCTCCACGGTATCCAAGCTCCCAGACCACTTTCCTAGCAACCTTCGAGATCACATTGAAGGGACTTTCAAAGGTTATGAACGCAAATCCTTCCCTAGGCTCCAAACTGCCAATTGCATCATTTATCGTCTTCTCAATTGCCTTGGCTTTCCTGATCCAGGGTTCATACTCCAAAAGCTCTTTTAGGTCGTGACTCAAAAGAGCCTCCACAGCCTTTTCCACTCCGCCTCTATCCATAACCACATAGTTTGAATCAATGAGCTGAACCAATCTGAGGGCATCCTCCATACTCATTCTTAAGAGCTCCCTGACTTTAGGGATTTCAAACGCTTTCCTGCCTATATCTCCTAAAGCACCCAAAGCAGTCCATTCATTCCAAATACCAAAATATTGAGAAACAACAAAAGAAGCGGAAGGAGCATATTCCCCTTTCAAAACCGGATTTATCTGCTTAACCTTGGGGTTCTCTATCTTAGCCTGTATATGGTGATCGATGAAGATTGTTTCCTTGCTGATTTCCTCAACTTCCTCAGGCAGATTCAGGTCGAGCACGTATATAATATCAGCTTTTTCAATGGCTCTTCTTATCCTTTCATCAAATCTGAACTCCCCGATGGGGGGACTTAAATTTTCAAACTCCTCCAAGCCAAGAGCCTTAGTAACTAAAGCTGCTGATGTTATGCCATCGGTGTCCCAGTGGTGGAGTATTAACATCTAAATCACTCCACGAATGGGTTTTCAAAGCTCCTTATAACTTCATAAACCTCTGGTCTCATCATGTATTTGGGAGGCTTTTCCCCTCTCATTATCATTCTCCTGAGCTTTGTTCCGCTTATCCTCACGTGGAACTCTTCGTCGTGAGGGCATATCTTAGCATTGACCATTCCACCACATCTTTTGCAGTAAAAGGCTTCCCTGATGAACATTGGAGTTATTCCTAAATCTGGAAACTCATCGAACAGGTCCCATGCTTCATATGGTCCATAGTAGTCACCAACGCCCGCATGATCTCTCCCAATTATGAAGTGGGTCGCTCCAAAGTTCTTCCTCATAATTGCGTGATGTATTGCCTCCCTCGGCCCGGCATACCTCATCTCATATCTCACGGTTGCAAGTGTGGCGACATCCTTTGGATAGTAGTGCTTGAACAGAATTTCGTAGGCTTTGATGATTACCTCATCCTTGTAATCCCCTTTCTTTTTCTTTCCCAAGACGGGATTTATGAAGAGACCATCAACGAAGGTTAATGCGGCTTTTTGGACGTATTCATGACCCATGTGGGGAACGTTTCTCGTTTGAAACGCAACTATTGTTCTCCATCCTCGTTCCTTAAACAAAATTCTGGTTTCAACTGGTCTTAGCGTGTATTTAGCAAAGGGATTCGGCAATTCATTCAAAAGCTCAATCTCACCGCCGACCAAATATCTCCCCATCGCATAGATTTTAGCAACACCGGGGTGATCTGGATCAGTTGTCTTGAAAACCTTCCGGGCGAATTCCTTCTTATCGTAGGTGTATATTTCCTCAACATGCATTCTCGCTATAGGTAAACTCCCATAGTAGAGCAGAATTGCATCCCCCTCTTCAAATTCGGGCCTTTCCACATCGAGAACAATCGGAATCGTCCAAGGTGTATCGTCCCTCAG
>DQUR01000138.1 GCA_015662175.1 Thermococcus paralvinellae
TCAGCATTCTCCCTTGGAAGTCTCGCGCTGATCTTCCCCTCATCAAACCCCCTCTTTATCATCTCAACCGCAAGTTCAATGTACTCCTCCATTCTCTCACCGCTATTTCCTTAGGGCGGATTCTTTTAAATCTTTACGAAAAGATTTAAAGCAGAGAAGGGAAGAGAAGATGGGAGAAGAAATGGGGAGAAGAGAAAAGCTCTACCTTGCACTTCTCGCTCTCATCATCATCGGAACCTTTTGCTACACTTACAAACAAGCTGCAAGCGAGGGTTTATACGACTATATTGGTGATGAAGTCTGGTACGTTTCAGCCTCTCGAAACGTTTTACACCGCCTAGGGATTGATGTGCATTACATCAACGAAACTACCGGAAGTGAAGGCGTTAATGTAGTATTTCTCACCGAAGAAATTAAAGGTGGGGTAAGGATTTCCTTCTGGAGGTTTACGATTCTAAGAACATATACAGCTGAGCCCCCAAGGGTTCCGGATTTTGTCTCAAAGCTTGGGATAAGGGTTGAATACATTCCGTTCAACGTTTCCCACGAATACAATGTTGATCTCATGAAAGCCAAAATTTGGCAGATCGCTCAAAGGTACAACTACACAAAATACATGCCCTACACTAACTTTCCAGCTGTTTACTACGAGATCCCAGGGGAGAATTTCAATGAATTCTTGAGGGATGTAAAGGCCCTTGAGGGCGTTGATGTAATCCCCGGCTTTCGTTATCCCGACAAAGAGAACATCCAGAACTATCTCAACACGGAGCATCCATTTCTGGCAAAGGATTTCATAATGCTGGGTATGTTGATTCAGGATAAGCCGGTGTTCTGGCGTCTGCCCGGCTTAATTGCCCATGCAATAATTAACCTCCTCGTATTTTTTGCGGCATTGAAAATTGCAAGGAGTTATCTGGCAGCGTTCATTGCACTGATATTTTCAGCGTTTGATCCGCTCTTGTATGCAACAAGCCTGGCAGCGATGCTTGACATCTACGTTGCACTGTTCACTGCAATTTTTATGTATATGATGATTGCTGATAATTATCCGTTAAGCGGAATTTCAATTGGCTTAGCTGCAGCATCAAAGCTCAACGGTGCATTTCCTTATCCAATTTTAGTGATAAAGGCCCTAAAAGACAAGGTGAGCTTTAAAAAATACCTTCTAATTCTTTTTGTGCTTCCCGCAATTGCTTTCTTAATTCCAGAAATCCCAATAATAATGGCGATCGGCTTCCAGAGATGGGTTGAGGAATTCATAGCCAGCTTTTCGTGGCATTTAAGCTTTAAAGGTGAGCATCCGGCAAATTCACCTTTCTGGCAGTGGTTTATAAACTTGAAACCGTTTCCATTCCACTATAACCCTGATGTTTTTGCAGCAACCGATCCGATTTTAATGCTTTCAATGGTCGTCTTCATCTTTGCGATTCCCCATGTCGCCAGGAAAAGGGGAAAAATTCTCATTCCTTTTGGAATTTTCTGGTCAACTATTGGGTTTTATGCTCTCCAGTGGGTCCTCGGAGGGAAAACACAGTTCAGCTTCTATGCAGCACCACTGGTGCCGGCCGGGGCAGTAACACTTGGGGTCATGGCATATGAACTGATAAAATGGGAGTACTTTGAGGATTCACTCAGATTTTACTGGAGCTGGATCTGGAGGGTTATAGACTCAATTAAAAGGCGATGGTTGAAAAATCCTAAAGATTTACCTCAGAAACTCGAGGAGGTTTAGCTGGCCTTTCCTCCTAACCTTTTCCTCGATTTTCTTTAAAGTTTTCCAGCTCTTTCTAACTATGGGCGGAAATTTACCGTGTTCTTTGTAATAGTCCTCTAAAAACTTTCTCGTCCTTGGGTCACTCGGATAGCCAGAACCAATTTCACCATACTGCTCTTTAAGCTTCTCAATTGCCCTGTCCCTTGTAACCTTCGCCAAAATTGATGCGGCAGAGACTGGAAGGTATTTGGCATCGGCCTTATGCTCGGCTATTATTTTTGGAGAGAAATTCAACCTCTTTTTAA
>DQUR01000139.1 GCA_015662175.1 Thermococcus paralvinellae
AGCTCAGAACTTCCGAGTTATGAAATTATCAAGAAGATTCTTGATACAATTAGGAGGGGCTCAAAGAACCTCAATGCAAAGCTCAGCATACTTGAAGGCTCAAAAAGAGATTATAACTATCTTAAAGCTTTTGAAGCCGATGGATTAATCAAGAATGGAAAGCTTACAGAACTTGGCAGGGAACTAATGGAAGTCTGGAAGAACAGAGAATTTGACTCAAAGGACGTTGACTACATTGAAAACATAATTGAGAACCTTGCCTTTATTCCAGTAGAAAGTGTTGAAGAGATTGAATACAATGGCTATGTTTATGACCTCACAACTGAAACCCACAACTTTATAGCCAATGGAATTTTGGTCCACAACACCACCCTACTCGATAAAATCCGTAAGACAAATGTTGCCGCCAAGGAAGCCGGTGGTATAACCCAGCACATAGGTGCAACTGAAGTTCCTATCGATGTCGTTAAGCAAATTGCGGGGCCTCTCTTAAAGCTCTGGAAGGGTGAGATAAAGCTCCCAGGTCTGTTGTTCATTGATACCCCGGGTCATGAGGCTTTCACAAGCCTGAGAGCGAGGGGTGGTAGCCTGGCCGATTTGGCTATTCTAGTTGTGGACGTAAATGAAGGGTTCCAGCCCCAGACAATCGAGAGCATTGAAATCCTAAGGAGGTATAGAACACCTTTCATAGTTGCCGCAAACAAGATTGACCGTATAAAGGGCTGGAAAGTCCAGGAGTGGGAACCGTTCCTGATAAACATCAAGAAGCAGGATCAAAGGGCTGTGCAGGAGCTTGAAACAAAGCTCTGGGAGCTTATTGGAAAGTTCTATGAGATGGGCTTTCAGGCAAACAGGTTTGATAGGGTTCAAGACTTTACGAAAGAGTTAGCAATTGTCCCAATTTCAGCAAAGTATGGAATAGGTGTTCCGGAACTTTTAGTTCTCATAGCTGGCTTATCCCAGAAATACCTGGAGAAGAAGCTAAGGATTGAGGTTGAGGGCCCTGCCAGGGGAACGATCCTCGAGGTCAGGGAAGAGCCCGGATTGGGAACAACCATTGACGTCATAATCTACGATGGAACTCTCCACAGAGAAGATACAATAGTTGTCGGTGGAAAGGACAGGGCAATTGTAACAAAAATCAGGGCGTTGCTCAAGCCAAAGCCCTTGGATGAGATTAGAGACCCGAGATTCAGGTTTGACCAGGTTGATGAAGTGGTCGCAGCGGCGGGTGTTAAGATAGCGGCTCCCAATCTGGAGGAAGCCCTGGCAGGTTCACCAATGATAGCATGCAGGAGCGAAGAGGAAATTGAGAAAGCAAAGCAAGAAATTATGAACCAGATAAAGAGCGTTGTCATAAACACTGACAAGGTTGGTGTAATAGTGAAGGCAGATACCCTTGGAAGCCTTGAAGCCCTCAGCAAAGAGCTGCAGGAGAAAAACATCCCGATTAGAAAAGCTGATGTCGGAAACATAAACAAGACCGATGTAATGGAAGCTTTAAGCGTTAAGGAAGAGAAGCCTCTCTATGGAGTTGTCCTTGGTTTTAACGTTAAAGTTAACGAAGATGCCGAAGAAATAGCAAAAGCCAAGGGAGTTCCAATATTTGTAGGAAACATCATCTACAAGATAATTGAGGACTATGAGGCATGGGTGAAGGCAGAGGAAGAAAAGAGGAAAAAGGAACTGCTGGCAAGAACAACGTTCCCCGGTGTCATAAGATTGTTCCCGGATGAGCGTTACGTCTTCAGGAGAAGTCATCCAGCAATAGTTGGTGTTGAGGTCCTTGAGGGAAGAATTAAGCCCGGCTACGCTCTAATAAAGCAGAACGGACAAAAAGTTGGTGTCATTAAGTCAATAAAGTCAAAGGATGACTTCCTTCAGGAGGCTAAGAAGGGAGAAGCCGTTGCCGTTGCCATTGATGGCCCAATAGTTGGAAGGCACATTCACCCAGGAGAAATTCTCTACGTTGA
>DQUR01000102.1 GCA_015662175.1 Thermococcus paralvinellae
GTCTTATGGGAGTTCTGTTGAGGATAAGCTGGTAATAAGGATCTTCTGGATTGAACTGGTAAATCACCATTGGTGGGTTCCTCGGTCCTTCCAGAAGATTCTTATTACCAGCTTATCCTCAACAGCACTCCCATAAGACTGCAGTATAAGAATATAGTGGGATGTATCGTCGTTGGGAAAATTTTCTACCATGGGGAAGGTTATACAATGATTGGAGGCGGAGGCTGGGATAACGCAACATACATAGCCCCAACAGCATTGTTAACCATAAACTCAACGCCCCAAAATGCCACGGTTTACATCTTCGACTTCCACAGATTCGGAGAGTGGTTTACACCAATGAAGTTGAGAGTTCCCGTGATAACGGAACCTCAAATGAACGTTAGGGTGTACACAAAATATTCCAACCTTACAATCCCGTATATCCCAGAACTCCATGCATACAAGATTTCCATAGGTCATAATGGTTATCCCTTCTTTGAAGGATGGGTGGATTTGAAACCTAATGAAACACTAATCCTCAACGTTGATCTCGAACTTCTTAAGGAAGCTGTGACCGTTAAAAAAGAAGAGGGTGTATTAGAAGTGCTCAGTCAGCCAGAGAATGCAAGTATAACGGTGAAAGACGCTCAAGGGAGAGTCTTGGGAAGCGGGACTTCTCCTTTAAGTATTGCACTACCTCCAGGATTTTATATTATCTCGGCTTTCATGGAAGGCTATGGCAGTGCCGTAAAAAACGCAACAGTGTTTTCCAACAAAACCACTAGGATATACCTGGAGCTCAACCCTACTCCCGCTAAGCTCTCTATAGAAAGCTCTCCAAGTGGTGCGGTAGTATTGGTGGAGGATAGAAAATGCACAACTCCGTGCAATTTAACAATCCCTGCAGGAGATTACAATATCACAATTAGAAAGGAAGGGTTTATTGACGAGAGCAAAAGGGTCATTTTAAATCCAGGAGAAGAGGTCAACTTAACTTTCAATCTAACCCCTAAGCCAAGAGTCATAATAAAGACAATACCTTCTGGAGCAGTTGTGGCTGTAGATAGAGCTGAAGCATGCACAACTCCATGCAACGTAACACTTGATCCCGGAAAACACATCTTAAAGCTTGATCTTGACGGATATAAAAGTGAAATAGTGGTTCTTCACCTAAATGAAGGTGATGTTGTACCGATAAACATTGAATTACGCCCAGAGCAAGATGCATTCAATAACTTTACCGATTTAACTACTACTCAAAAAGGTATAACAAAAACTCAACCCACAAATCTAGAAACCTCAAACTATGGGAAGCTTTTGTTCATAGTGGGGATACTAGCACTACTAATGATAGCACTGATAAAAAGGTTCTGACTGGACACGGACATTCGCTCTTGATGACAACTTTTGGAGCCAATGGCTTGAAGTATTTCCCATCTGGGAGAAAAAGAGGAATTGGCCTGAGGGTTCCATTGTACAGGAATGCATAGACCGGTTTAAACTCGCTCAGCTTGAAGTCATAGACCACGAATTCCGAGTTGGACAAGGGAGAGGTGGAGCGTAGTTTGCTTGAAAACGTGCCGTTGTAAATGCAGTATTCATAATCCATCGTTGGAGGAAGAATTAGTAGAGCATCTTTCATGAAGACGCCAGTTAAAAATTTCAGCTCCTTAGAATCGTAAAGATAGGGCAAAAGTTCTTTGGAAAGTATTTTGTAAGTTCTGTTACCATTCGAAAACACCAGTACATCATTCTCAAGCTTTCCCTGAACTACAGGGGGTCGTTTGGTTCCTAACACAACCCATCTTTTCACAGCGGGAACCTCAACCATCCTCGAACCGCTTAAAGCGAACCTCCTCGTTCCGTTGGGACAGCTGACTATAAGGCTTCTCGAGCTCAAGTCAAACGTGCACTTTGAGGTTACAGGTACTTCCCCGATTTTTCTCATGGTGCAGCCCACATGGTAAACGAGGAGTTTATTTGATATCATGGTAACAACGTATGGAAAAACGAACTTAGCCTTACCTGATACACCCCCGAGCCTTTGAAAGCAGCCACTGTATGCCCTATAAATCACGTCCGAGAATAGATACGTCCCATTTTCAGAGGCAAAAGCCTTGACATTGTAAGCATATGTCACGTAGTAGACACCACTGTCGTTTGCATAGAAAACGATGTAGTGACAGCAGTCAGCTGGAACCTCATTGTAACAGCAAGGCTGGGGAGCACAGAGAGGGTCTATCATGGTCGGAGTCCACTCAATGAGAATTATAACATCGTTGTCAGTTCCAACAATTGAGGAATATGTGTACGTAAATCCATCTGCCAGTGAAAGCGATGCAACTAAAGGGATTAGCATGAAGACAAAAATTAAACGGCTCATAGGATCAGTTGCAGAGTATTTATATAAATATTTATATAAAAAGTTTTCGAATGAATTAAGATTAAGATGAACTAGAAACCACCCCAAAAGTTTCACCAAAATTCATAGTATGAAATTTAAGTCCGCTAAGGTTGTAATATCCCTGCTCCTCTTTACAGATTTTGTTCAAGCTTCAATTGTTTCGGTGGCTGTCCCTTTTCCCTGCAGGAATCTGCTGCCTTAACTCCATCTTCACATATTTTATAAAGATGGGATGTCCTAAGGGCTTTGGGTACAATGGTTATCTGTATGTTTTCATAACTGCCTCCAGTGGTACAGTTGAAATTTTTCAAGAATTGTTTTGAGAAAATCTGAGCGTTGCGCCAGAAATTAGGGATTACTATAAAGGGAAGCTGGCACACCAACAGGAATGCTCTTTCAAGTGTCAGCAGAAAAAGTTAGGTTTAAGATAAGTATAGGATCATTTTTGTTATCCATAATAATGGCCTACATGCCCTTCAGCAGAGAGCACTAAACTCTCTTCTTTACCTTAACGGCAACTCCTCTTCTTGCTTTAACCATCTCTTCACCGCTTAGAATGGCCTTTCCAACGGCAACAACCCGTTCATCCCTCACGACAGCAACTAAATCATCCGGTCTTATTTTGCTATCAGCCTCATTTACGCCAACTACAAACACGTCTCCCCTCAAATCGAAGTCAATCCTAACGTAATAGCTCTTTGTTGCATCGTATATTCTCTGCATCCCGTATGGGGTTACGCTTATCACACCATCTTGGAATGTCCCGGTTTGCCTGCCTTCGACGAAAATCCTCAGCATCCTTGAGCCTTTAATTTGGGCATCATCCGGAAGCACGGCATCCCCAGATCCAATGCCAAAGTA
>DQUR01000063.1 GCA_015662175.1 Thermococcus paralvinellae
ACGTATTAATCAAAAGCTTCTCACACTAAAGGAAACTGCAAGGATGACCGAAAAAAGAAAGAGGCCAATAAATATCTGGTTATTAAACAAAGACAGGGTGTCAAATCGTTACATATCCTGGCTTGCATTGTATAGCCAGTACATCATTGAGTTCCGCTCCTCTGGAGATGTTAAATATGAGACCAGGATTGTAAGGAAATCTCCACTTTTGGATTTTGAGCCGGGAATTTATAAGTTCAGAGTAAAAAGGGAAGGATAGAAATTACATAGCGAGCCTTAAGGCTAATTTTACAGCTTCTTTTGGATTATTTACAAAGTGGACTTTTACAATCTTTTTGTGGTCAAAGTAACCGTCTTTAGCCAGTAATTTGAGAGATTATCGCCTGCATACCCGGTGTCTGTGAGAATTATCAGGGGTATTCCATAGTCATAAGCCATCAATGCCTCAACCATGGTTCCGATTCCTCATCCTAAAACCACCTAAAACATCTGCAGAGTTTATCATTACAGCACTCCTTTCTGCAAAGTCCATTCCCGTTTTTATCCTTATTGTGTTGAATTCATTGCCTTCCTGTCTCTCTGGGAGAATTCCAGCTACAATCCCTCCAGCTTTTCTGAACTCTTCGCTGACAATTCTCATGATTCCGCCTCTGCCCCCGGTTAATAGGACCACTTCATCTTTATATCTCCCAAGTTCCCTTGCAAACTCTCCTGCCTTCTTTACAGCCTTTTCCAGAGGTTTTTCATCACTTGAACCTGCTATTGCTATCTGAATCATAGAATCACCCTATCAGATTCCTTATAGCGGGGATTAGATTTATTGCAAGTAGTAGGATACCAATACCAAGGAAGGCAAAACTTATTGGTCTTGCAATTTTTTCTGGAAAGAATTCCCTAAGGGTTTCATCAAGCATTCTACCTCCATCGAGAGGAATTAGCGGGAAGAGATTCATCAGGCCAATTCCAAAGTTTAGAATGTAAATCCAGTACAGGGCAAAGGCCAGTGGCAGGATTATTCCTTCGTGTCCTATTGCCGATACCACACGCTGGGAGGGATAGACTCCTAAATATCCTTTTTCAGGATTGTTTGGGTTTTTTCCGAGGGGTATTTTGACAGTAATCTTTTTACCATTTCGTAAAACCTCCAAAGTTATGAGTTGTCCAGGCTTTGTTGTGTTCATGAAGTTTAAGAAGTCTTCAACAGTCTTTATCTGCTCTCCATTTATTCCAACTATTACGTCCCCTTCACGGAGGTAGTGTATGGCCGGACCGTCGGGATCAAATTGAGCTATCTCAACGCCCGCACACTGAAATATTGGAGCCAAAGCATAGTTAAGGAGCATGAGGGCGAGTAAAGCGGTAACAATGTTGGCCATTGAACCGGCAGCGTAGACTTTGAGCCTTTTAATGAGCGGAGCCTTTTTTAATTCATCTTCATCCGGTTCAACAAAGGCCCCGGGGATTATAAAAAATAGCACTAACCCAACCGATTTTAAAGGCAAATCCTCAGCTCTCGCGACAATTCCATGGCTCAACTCGTGGACAACCATCACAACGATTAAACCAATAAGTCCATACCAGAGTGGTATTGTAACTCCAGGAATTACGAGCTGAACCCCGGCAACCTGAGCTTTGGCCCTAATTGCAATGAGGGCAGATTTTATCAGCATGTAAAAGACAAACATCATGCCCCCAAACCCTACAATGATCCCAATTGTTCCATAAACCTTCCAGAGGCGCTTGTATCTCTGGGCGATTCTATCTATAAATCCGAGGAGTTTTTTTGTGCGCCACATTAATATGAACGGCTCAACAGCCAGACCTTCTTCACCCTCTTCCTTTCTTCCAAAGAGGACGTAAACAATCCCCCAGAATGCGAGGACGACAATTAGGGCTGCCCAAAGGTTCATTCTTAACACCCCTTAAACATCACCCTTTTGACCCTTTATAAAGTTTGGGAAGGTCTACCCCTGGCGATACTTCCCTCTTTCGCACTCTTTAGTGCCATTGTTGCAACTTTTAATGCATGCAACCCATCACTTCCAGAAACAACTGGCTGCATTCCTTTTTCAACGCACTCAACAAAGTGCTCTATCTCATTCTTCAGGGGCTCTCTCTTCTGTATCTTCGCTTTCCTGATCCATTCATGATTGTAAAGGGTAAGCTCCTGGTTGATGTAATCAAGCTCTGCAATTCCCTCTGTTCCTATGATGCTGAGTTTTCTAACTTTATGGGGGGTAAGCCAGTTTGTTTCAGCCACTCCGGTTGCCGATTCAAACGTGAGTATTATCACGGCATAATCCTCCAGCTCGAGAGGGTTTTTAGCGCTTCCGGCTTTTGCATAAACTTCCTTAACACGCTCCTCCAGCAAAAAACTCATTACGTCAATGTCATGTACCGCCAGATCTATTATCACACCAACATCTTTAATCTGGGGAGGAAGTGGTCCTACTCGTTTTGCACTGATTGTAACGATTTTGCCGAGTTCGTTGTTTTCGATTGTTTCCTTTAGTTTCAACACTGCAGGATTGAATCGCTCAATGTGTCCCACCATTAGCGTGACGCCGCTCTTTTCAGCGGCTTTGATCATTTCCTCGGCACCCTCAACAGTGTCGGCAATCGGCTTCTCAACCAGAACGCTAACACCGCTCTCAATAAACTCAAGGGCAACCTGCCTGTGGAGGGAGGTGGGAACGGCAACGCTGACGGCATCAACTCGTCTCCTAATCAACTCCTCACCCCTGGAGAATGCCCTTGTCCCAAAGAGCCTTGCAATTTCCCTTGCCCTCTCAAGGTTGGAATCCACAACTCCTACAAGCTTAACTTTCCCTTCTTTAGCCAGCTCACTGTAGATCCTAGCATGATG
>DQUR01000192.1 GCA_015662175.1 Thermococcus paralvinellae
AGCCTCTTCAAAGCTGAGACCTTCCTTCATATACCATACTATTCTCTCAAAGTTCGCAAATGCCGGATGGCCTTCGTTGAGATGAATTACACCCGGCTCAATCCTGAGTGCTTTTAAAAGCCTCATCCCGCCGATACCAAGGAGAATCTCCTGCTTAATCCTCTTATCAGGTTCGGCATTGTAGAGATAGTCGCATATTTTTCTGTCCTCTTCGCTGTTCTCCTCAACATCCGTATCAAGGAGGTACAGCTTAACCCTCCCAACGTTTACCTCAAAAACTCTCGCATAGACTATCCTGTCTTCAATAGGAACCTCAATTAAAAGGGGCTCACCGTTTTCTAGGATCTGTTTCATGGGCATTTCTTCAGGATTGTAACTGGAGAATACCTCAATCTGTCTGCCATTCACGTCTATTTCCTGCCTGAAGTAGCCATGCTTATAGAGAAGACCAATCGCGATAAAAGGCAAACCCAAATCGCTTGCCGTTTTTATGTGATCGCCAGCAAGAATTCCAAGACCACCAGAATAAATTGGGAGGCTCTTGCTGATACCATACTCCATACATAGGTAAACTATCGGCTTGTCCCATTTTGGATAGTTAACTGAAAACCAGGTGTTTTTTTCGTTCATGTATTTTTCAAAGCTGCTCATCACAAGCTCATACAGATCAAGGAAATCGTCATCCTTTGCAATCTCTTTTAGTCTTTCATCGCTCACATCAATGAGTAGCTTCACGGGATTTTTGTATTCCCTCCAATGCTCTTCGTCAATGAGCATCCACATTTTGGTGGCCTTGTGATTCCAGCTCCACCAGTAGTTGTATGCAAGCTTTGCCAAGCCTTTAATATTTTCGGGGAGCCTTTTTTCGACCCTTGATTCAACCATCATCTTCAACACCTCAAGATTTTAACATACTCATTGGCAGTGATACATAAAAGTATTTTGGAACAAAGAAAAGTGGTAAAGATCTATTCCTCTATCCTCTCTCCCTCTTCCCCTTTCTCATTGGAAAGTTTCCTTAGGCGATCAATTCCAGAGCCAACCGCTATAAGGATGTCCCCTTCTTTTATTTTCTCGTCCTTGCTGGGGTTATATATGTATTTGCTTCCACGCTTTATTGCTATTAAGCGAACTCCAATTTTTGTGGGTAATTTAAGTTGCTTGAGACTCTTCCCAATTAGGATAGAACCCCTGTTTACCTTAACCCTTCCAATTTCCTCCTCTACATCATGCATGATCTTTCTGATTATGGGATGAGGTTCAACATCCCTTAAAACCAACTCAGCTATTTCATAGGCAGAATCGGATATCTGCTCATTTATTGTTGCCATCTCTATGATGCTTAAAAGATTTTCTGGATTCTTTTCATGCTTTGCGGCTTTTAAAGTAAGCATTTTAGCCTTTAAAGATAACTTATCCATTTTCTCTTCAAGGAGGTATACTTCATCAGCTATGTCCTCACTGTTGTACATTACGGATGAGAAGGCCAGATCAACCATGAGGGATGAGAGGTTCTTCATTTCAACCAAACAGTCATTAATCTCTTACAGCTCTTTCATGGCCAATCACCCTAATAACCCCCCTCGCTATTTCTTTCAAATGCTCCACTGAAGTGTGTGTTCCTTTGCCTATGAGAACATCGTGAGGTTTTATTTTGAAATCCTTTCCCGGACCAAAAATCCACCTCTTTCCTCTTCTCACCGCTATTACCCACACTCCAGTGTTTGTTGCTAAGTCAAGTTCTCCAAGGGTCTTTCCAACGAGAATTGAATTCGGACTAACCACAATTTTTGCTATAACCTCTTCACTTTCAAGGATTGCCTCCTTTATGATGGGGTGTGGCTCAAGTCCTTCAAGCACCATCTTTGCCAGGTCACCAGCGACGTTGGAGATATCCTCTATGGCATTTGCCATCTGAAGGATTGAGGTTACTTTTTCAGCCTCTTTAACGTTCCTCGCCGCTAAAACTGCATGAAGGGTCATCTGATAATTGAGCAGATCCATCCGCTCCTCCAGATCCAAAACTTCCTCAGCAATCTCTTTATCACCAAACAGGATGGATGTATAGGCCAGATCAACCATGAGCTCAGCAATGTTTTTCATCTCAATAAAGAGATCCTTAACGCTTCTCGGCTGATATTCAAATTCCTCCATATCCTCCATTCCCGGCACTCACCAGGGGTCAATATGTACATTTCGTTTTTAGGTTTTTCCATAAGCCGCTAAGCCCTTTCAAGCTGGAATGGAGAGATGTAATCACCGTATTTTCCCCTTGCCTCAAGAAGTCTTTGCTTTTCTTCTTCAAGCACTCTGAAAAGGATTTCTGGAGTGTCTTTGACCTTTTCACGGTAAATCCTCTCTATCCTGTCAATCTTTGCCAGAAGCTCTGGAACCCTTATCATGAACTGCTTCTCGTAGTCCTCTCCCTTATATTCCCTGCCAAGAAGCTTCCTAAATAATCGTCTGAGGTCTTCGTACTTTGGAATGTAGCCGATTGGTGTCTCTATGGCATCTACATCTTCATGAACCCTTAGCTCCATCCACTTGAGCCACACTGCCTTGTCAAGCTTATCGTTTAACCAGTTGCCATGCTCATCCCTGAGGAAATAATTCACCGCAAATATCCTTGGCTTTTCCCTAAGCCTTTCCCCAAAGCGGATGTAATTTTGTATGTATTCACCAATTGGAACTGAGAGGAAGTCAAGAATTGACATTGGATTGAACTGTCTGACGCCCTCTTTGCCAAGGGTTGCAGCAGTTGTTTCACTTTCAAGTGCGGCCCCCATGGTTATTACCCCGTGGATCCAATCAAATGCCTCCCTCACCGGTGGCCATGTATCCTTATCCCTTCCCCCATAAATAATCCCACCTATCTTAACACCACATGGGGCCTCTAAGGCTTCTCTATCAAGATTTGGAAACGCGGTTAGTCTAACAGTAAAGCGTGCGTTTTTATGCGAGGGTGGAATTTCATTGCCCTCAGCATCTCTCTTTCCTTTCCACCATTTTCCGCTGTGATTTTCACCTTCATCTGGAATTTCTTCGCCCATCCCCGTCCAGTATGGCTTTCCATCCTTGATTAGAACATTTGAGAATATTATCTCGTTGGGTGAATGGAGAACCTGCCAAATTATTGGATCATCTTTTTTGTTTATTCCATGGATTATTCCGAAAACTCCAGCCTCAACGTTTGCTCCCCTTGCTTCACCTTTCATATCGACAATGAATACCAGATCATCTCCGACAATATTCTCCCACGGAATCATACTCGTTGATGTTTTGCCACACATTGAAGGGAACGCGCCGGTGAAGTAGGTTTTTCTTCCCTCCGGACCGTTCACCCTCATGAGAAACATATGCTCTGAAAGCCAGCCCTCCATCACCGCTCTCCGAATGGTTAAACGGAAGGCGAGCTTCTTCAGGCCTATTGTGTTCCCACCGTATTGCGTATTCACGGAGTAAACTGTCTCGCTTTCCAGATCAATGTAAATTCTCCTCTTGTCAAGATTCTTGCTCGTCTTTCTCTCATCAAGCTCACCAGCTGAGTGGATAAACTTGAGGAATCTGGCTTCCCTTCCCAAGCGTCTGAACTCTTCGTATCCCTTTCTATAAAGGAGGAATTCACTGTGAGCAACATAAGCCGAATCCGTAAGCTGAACGGCCGGAATTGTGAAAACCGAGTTCTTCGGACCGAGAACAAAGAAGCATATAAAAAGTTCTTTTCCAGCCATTATGTCTTTCATAAGTTCGTGAATTTCCCTGAGGCCTTCCTCTCTGTCCTTGGTATTGATAAACGGCCCCAGATCAACGCCTTCTGGCACGAGGATTTTTGTGTTTGCTTTGTCTCTTGCCTGATCGTAATAATTATCAAAATGGACCGTATGTCCCGGAGTTGCTAAGGGCCTCTCTTCACCGTACTCGATTGCTTTCCTCCGTATGTATTCCTCATCTTCCGGAGAATCCGTAGCAACGAAGATTTTTGATGGATTGAGGAGTTTTATATACTTTGCAAGAAACTCATGAAGTTCAGGATTGTTTATTGCAGCAATTTTCTCAAACTGCCCTGATTCGAGTCTTTCTTTCAAATACCCGAGTGCGTTAATGCTCATTAACACCACCATAACAAGTTTAGATGAGCATTTTAAAAAGTTTCACAAAGGCTTTTTCTTTAGAAACCAAGATTCACCATAAAAGTTTCAGGCCCATAAAAAGTCAGCAAAAAGTATATTAAACATCCTTCCCCAACTAATTCTTGGTGTTAAAGATGCAAGCAGTGATAATGGCGGGGGGCAAGGGGACTCGCCTATTACCTCTAACCGTCTACAGACCAAAACCAATGATTCCATTCTTGAATAAGCCATTAATGGAATACGTTCTTAAAAGCCTTGTAAATTCAGGTGTTGATGAGGTATTTGTTCTTGTGGGTTACCTTAAGGAAAGGATCATGGAATATTTTGGTGATGGAAGCGATTTTGGGATTGAAATTCATTATTCGAATGGGGAGAACGTAAAACTCGGAACTGCTGGGGCTACAAAAAAAGTGGTGGATAAAATTGAGGATACATTTATCGTTGTATCAAGTGATGTTCTCACAAATCTGAATATTAGGGCACTTTACGAGTATCACAAAAGGAAAAAAGCACTCGCAACCATAGCACTGAGCGAAGTTGAAGATCCAACCCAGTATGGAATTGCAATTATTGACAGTGAAAACAAGATAATCCGCTTTAAAGAAAAACCAAAGCCAGAAGAGACATTCAGCAATCTTGTAAATGCCGGAATTTATGTATTTGAACCGGAGGTCTTTGATCTTGTCCCACCAAAAACAAATTTTGATTATTCCATGCATCTGTTCCCGAAAATGCTTGAAGAGAATTTGCCACTCTATGGATTTCCCTTCAAAGAATACTGGAATGACATTGGAAGACCCTCGAGTTATCTACAGGCAACGGAGGATGTATTTCTCGGAAAGCTAAGATTACCGGAAATCAGGGTGGATACTCTAAAGGGTAACCTTGAATATGGGGGAGCAATATTCACCGGAAGGAGATGCAGACTTAGAAAATTTGAGGTCAGGGGCTTTGCGGTGCTTGGAGATAATGTTGAGATAGGAAAAAATGTTAAAATAGAGCGTTCGGTAATATTCTCCAACGTTACCGTTGAAGAAGGTGCCGAAATAAAGGAAGCAATAATTGGAGAGAATGTATACATAGGCAAAGGTGTCAAGATAGAGGCGGGGAGTGTAATCGGAGACAACACAGCGATCGAAGAGTTCAGCAAAGTTGGTGCCAACGTTAAGATTTGGGTTGAATCAAGGATTGGAAAAGAAAGCATAATCTTACCTGATTGAGGTGGTATAAAATGGAGATTTATCGTTCGGAAAAGTTCAATCCTGAAGAGTTGGCCTTACTTGGTAGAGCAATTGGAACCGTTGCCCAAGGAACCATAATAGTTGGAAGGGATGGGAGGGCGATATCAAGATACGGAAAAAGGGCCCTTGTTGTTGGCATAGTAAGCACTGGCTCAACAATCATGGATGTTAGACTTATTCCACTGATCGCTCTAAGAGACTTTGCACACAGGAAAGGATTACCGTTGGCCTACGTCTATTACCATGGTGGTGTGAGGGTTGAGATTAGTGGATTTGACAGCGATGAAATTAAGGCGATTATAGAAAGCAAGAAATTCATTGAAGCCTCTCCAAACGATATAGGAGCAACCATTTACTACCCAAACGCCCTGGATGACTTTCTCCATGAAATATTTAAGCACTACAATTTCAAGATCAGTGGAAAAGCACTGGTGGACTGTATGAACACCCCAGCAGTTCTCTTATTCCCGCGCTTCAATGAGCACTTTGGCTTTGATGCTGACCTGATAAACGACATGATGACAAGCTACTTACCACCGAAACCAAAAGAAGTTTTCTTGCAAAAACTCAAGAAGGGAGAATACGATTTCGGGTTGCGCTTCAGACCAGAAGGAATTGTGGAAATCTATAGGGACGAAGAAGAAAAATCATTTGGAAGCATGTGGAAGCTTTTGGACTACCTGAAGAAACTGTAAATCTTTAAATCTTTAAACTGAGGATTTTAAGCAAAAAGTGAGAAAAAGAGTTAAAAGCTACTCTACCATCTTACTACATAGTTCTCAATTTCGGAGGTGTCAGCTGTGGGCATTTTTATTGTCTTAGAGGGCATCGATGGTGCTGGCAAATCCACACAGGCGAGACTGCTAGCAAAATGGTTTGAAAAAAGGGGCTATGATGTTGTATTAACAAAAGAACCAACGGATACCGCCTTTGGTAAGCTCATACGAAGGTTAGTTTTGACTGGAGGAAAAGAGGGGATTATCGATGGTGCAAAAATAAGTCATGAAGCTGAGGCCCTTCTCTTTGCTGCCGATAGGGCTGAGCACGTAAAAAAATTGATAGAGCCCTCACTCAAAGCTGGAAAAGTTGTTATCTCGGATAGGTATTTCTACTCATCCCTGGCCTACCAATGGGCCCGTGGTTTGGATTTGGATTGGCTCATAAACCTGAACAAGTTTGCAATTAGGCCCGATTTAGTGATTCTGCTTGACTTACCCGTCAAGGAAAGCATGAAAAGGATAAATGGAAGACAGCTCAAATCTGAGTTTGACAAAATAGTGGAGTTACAGAAAAAGGTCAGGGAAAACTACCTGAAACTTGCTGAGATGTTCCCGGAAATGAAAATTGTAAATGCCCTTGCCCCTATTGAAGATATCCACAACGACATAGTTGCCCTGGTGGAGCATGAAATTTTGAAGGTCAGACAGTGCCGATATCATCACCACTCAGACCGGTAAACGCACATCATCCCAAAGTTTTTAATCCCTTTTATCTTTAAAAA
>DQUR01000153.1 GCA_015662175.1 Thermococcus paralvinellae
ACAACAACCAGAAACAGCAGCAGGGTTGCGGCCAGTACGTTAATTCCACGCTTCATAGGGGTCACCGATTTTTCATGATGATGGTAGATATATAAGTATTGCCGAAATAGAATATAAGTGCATACATGCGCTATATATAACTATATACGATTATTGTAAGCTAATGGTTAAGTTGTCGTGATCAATCTGGAACGTATCTTGATCATGCCCCGATCCGTAAGGGGGTAATTTTGAGAAATTGGCATGGAACGGTAGAAGTCCCTTTTCTCTTTGAACACCGTAAAACACCTGATGCATAACTCCCCCAGAATCACATAGAATTTTTTATTATCTCACTTTTGGTTATCCGGTGACTATTTGTAAAAATCCGGGTTCTCAGCTAGTTTGGTTCTACCTTGGCGGTAACATCGGCAATTCCAGTCAGTTTCGGGCGGGCGATATTGGGGGATTGTTGAACTGGGGACAGAGAATCAAGGGAGGCTAGCTTTTAATATCATAAAAGACCAAGTTTTTGCGTTTTTAGTTTTTTGTTTATTTAACTTTGCTATTCATCAAATTTTTTGGGGTTTCACCGTTAACTTTTTAAACCCAAAGGGTCGAGCGACCATTGGGGGAACCCCAATGGAGGGGCTTGGATATTTCATCCTGGCAAGCGGAATAGTCGAAATGATTGGAGGGGTCATCCTAACCGCCAGAGCCCTAATGGAAAGGACACCTAAGAGGAAGCTTTGGAATACCTTTTAAACCCCTTTTCTATCTCTTTTTTTGGTGCTGAAAAATGTTCAGATTTGAGATAAAAGAGAGGGATGCCGCTGGCAGAATTGGAAAGCTTGAGGTCAATGGAAAGAAAATTGAAACCCCCGCCATAATGCCCGTCGTCAATCCAAAGCAGCTCATAGTAACCCCAAAAGAACTGAAAGAGATGGGGTTCAACATAATAATCACAAACTCATACATCATTTACAGGGATGAAGAGTTAAGGCAAAGGGCTCTCGAAATGGGAATTCACAGGCTCTTGGACTACGATGGCATAATCGAAGTTGACTCTGGCTCCTTCCAGCTCATGCGCTATGGAGGGATAGATGTAACAAACAGGGAAATCATTGAGTTCCAGCATAAAATCGGTGTTGACATTGGAACTTTTCTTGACATCCCCACGGTTCCGGACGCTCCAAGGGAAAAAGCTGAAGAAGACTTAAGGATAACCTTAGAGCGTGCGAAAGAGGCCGAGGAGATAAAGGAGATAGCGATGAACGCGACGGTTCAGGGCTCAACATATCTCGACTTAAGGACTTACGCCGCGAAAAAACTCAGCGAGATGAACTTTGAGATCCACCCAATCGGGGCCGTTGTTCCGTTGATGGAATCCTATCGTTATAAAGAATTGGTTGACGTTGTCATTGCCTCAAAGCTCGGGTTAAGACCTGACAGACCCGTCCATCTCTTCGGTGCCGGCCATCCAATGATATTTGCCTTGGCCGTTGCCATGGGAATTGACCTGTTTGATTCGGCAAGCTACGCCCTATATGCAAAAGATGGCCGCTACCTAACTCCAGAAGGGACCAGGCATTTAAGTGAGCTCGAATACTTCCCATGCTCATGCCCCGTCTGTTCCCGCTACACTCCCCAGGACCTTAAAGAAATGGCCGCGGAGGAGAGGGTAAAGCTGCTTGCACTTCACAATCTCTGGGTGATTAGGGAGGAGTTAAACAGGGTAAAACAGGCGATAAAGGAGGGACAACTCTGGAGGTTGGTTGATGAGCGTTCAAGGGCTCATCCAAAGGTTTTCTCCGCGTACAAGAGACTGCTCGAATACAGGGATTACCTCGAGGAGAACGAACCAGTAACAAAACGCTCGGCTTTCTTTAAGGTGAGCGAGGAAATTATGAATACACCCACGGTCTGGAGGGCCAGGCAGAGGGCTGAGAGGGTTAGACAAAAGTTCCCCGAAACAATAAGCCATCCAGTCTTTGGCGAAATTCCGAAGTATCTTAGCTTAAGCTATCCCTTTGCCCAGAGTGAGGGGGAGGAGGATTTCACAATCGAGAAGCCGAAGAAAAGCGAGGTAGATCTTTACGTTCAGGCCGTGGCGGAATACCAATTTGGTGAGGGTGCCGGTGAAGCATTTAAGGACGCTTTCGTCGAGCTGTCAAGGAAGAC
>DQUR01000030.1 GCA_015662175.1 Thermococcus paralvinellae
CCCCATCTCCGGGCTCCCTCTCTCAAGGCCCGTACCGATCGTAGGCTTGGTGGGCCGTTACCCCACCAACTACCTAATCGGCCGCCGGCCCATCCTCGGGCGGTCTAACGACCCTTTCGGTGTGGGGACCTTCCAGTACCCCACACCTATGGGGAATTAGCCCCAGTTTCCCGGGGTTATCCCCCTCCCGAGGGTAGGTTACCGACGTGTTACTGAGCCGTCCGCCGGTGGTGTCCCAGAAGGGACACCCCCTTGACTCGCATGGCTTAGTCGGACCCCCATAGCAGTGGCCTCCGGCAGGATCAACCGGAATTAAATGGGAGTACGGCCGGTGGGACTCCCCACATAGGGGAGTACCAAAAATCCCATCCGGGGTTTAGTCGGGGTGTTGGGCCTGCCTTACCCCCGAGGGGTCCCCTTTCGGGTTTTCCTCGGGAGTGCATTGGTTGTGCCCAAGGCTGGAGGGCGGGGTTCATGTTGGGTGCTTTGCACCCAGTCCCCCCGACGCCGCCGTCTTGTGCCTGGGCTTGCACCCCCTTTAATTCGGGGCTCCATCCAATATTTAGCAACACCACCAATAAAAAATTTTTGCAAAATACTTATCATACATCGTAAGGCATCACCCCAGTGGCCGATGATGATTATATCGTATTTGACCAGCCACTTCCTTTTTCCGTGGGTAATGCCAAATAATGCCAAATAATGCCAAAGAGGACCCAGCAACCGAGGCTCTTTAACCGCGGAAAACCCGTTGAAAAATGATCCACCGAGAGCTATGACAGGATTATAATCTTCATCGCTCACAACGTTTCAAAAACGTTTTATAAACCTTTATCTAAACATTTAGAGGGGAATTTCATGTGCGACATCTTAGTTGCGACTCCGGATTCCACTAAAGAAGGAATAATGATTTTTGCTAAAAACAGCGATAGAGACCCAAATGAAGCTCAAATTCTAGAGTTCATTCCAAGGCAGAAACATGGAGAAAAGAGGATCACCTATGTTGAATTCCCACATGCTAAATTCCCACAGGCTAAAGAAACCTACGCTGTAATCCTCTCACGCCCCTGGTGGATGTGGGGAGCGGAGATGGGAGCCAATGAATTCGGTCTTGTAATTGGAAATACAGCAGTTTTTACAAAGCTGAAAGTCCCCGAGAAAGGGATTTTGGGCATGGATATTGTTCGCTTAGCTTTGGAGAGAACAAAATCAAGCAGGGAAGCTCTGGATTTTATAATCTCATTAATTGAGGAATATGGCCAGGGAGGAAACGGGAACTATGAGCATAAACTCCTATACCACAATTCCTTCATAATCGCCGACAAAAGTGAGGCATGGGTCCTTGAAACCGCAGGCAATCATTGGGTCGCTAAACAAGTTAAAGAAATCTACCCAATCTCAAACGCCCTCACTATAGGGAATGACTGGGATTTAGCATCAGAAAGTGTTGAAAATCTTGCAATGGAACAGCCAAACTTCAGCCTCGCCAAATATTTTTCCGACAGATTTTACACCTATTTTGCTCGCGGTAGAGAAAGAAGAGCTTTCACTTACAAAAAGCTCAGCGAAAAGAAAGGAGAGATAACCCTTGAGTATATGATGCAGATTCTTCGCTCCCATCAAGTTGAAGACTTTGAGCCTAGTAAAGGTTCCATGAGGGATATATGCATGCACTTTGGAGGCCTAACGAGACCATCTCAAACCGCCTCATCGCAGATATCGGAACTTTACGATGATTTGCCTGTGCATTGGTTCACAGGAACTTCACTCCCATGCTTAATCATCTTTAAGCTGATATACTTTGAAGGTGGAATCCCGGATTTAGGGGGAAATCCAACGAACAAATACGATCCAAAAAGCTATTGGTGGAGATTTGAGCTCTTCCACAGGAAGTCCCAGACGAACTATAAAGCCTACATAAGCGAATTCGCAATGGAAAGAGACCAATTACAGAGGAGAATCATCGAAAGGGAAAGAACCGTTAGAGAAAACCCCTACCGGGGATCTTAGAGCTCTAACGGAGGGGGCTTTTGAGGAGGAAATAAAGCTAATGGAGAGATGGAACGCAAAAATTAGAGTTGGAAGAATGCCGTTTTTGTATGGGAGGAACTGGAGAAAAGTAAATAAGAAGGCTGGAATTGAACTCTAAAAGCACCTTCCCTTAGCTCCAACCTTTTTAATTATACCCCTACAAGCTTTTCTTAGCTTCTGGGCATTCTCCTCTGGAATCCCATCGTAGGTGAACTCCCAGATGCCCAGCTCAATACCAGCCGCATATTTCAGCTTGTCTTTATCTCTAAGCATTGGATAAAATTCAATGTGGAGGTGGTAAAAATCGTACCAACCTTTAAACGGTGCTTGAAAGATATTCATAACGTAGGGCATCTGCCTGTCAAAGAGAGCGTTAAGCGTTGCTGTTGCAACCCTTAGAATGTCAGCTAGGTCCTCAAGTTTGTTTTTATCCAACTGAGTTAGCCATTGAATGTGTCCCTTAGGGTAGATATGCACTTCAAAAGGCCAGGTTGCGAAGAAGGGCATAAATAGCAAAAAGCTTCCATTTTCATAAATAGCCCTCTCGTCCCGCATTTCTTCTCTTAGAATCCTGCAGAAGAGACATTCACCAAAGCTCTTATAGTAATTTCTTGAGTTTTCAATCTTTAGCCGGGCCTTTAAAGGAATAAACGGCAGGGCATAGAGCTGCCCATGTGGGTGAGTTAAACTAACCCCAATCTCCTCACCTTTATTTCGAAAGATGGAGAGATAAGCAACGCGAGGGTTATTCTTTAATTCCATAGTTACATTTTTCCATAATTCAACAACCTTAAACATTTGCTCAAGGGAGAGCTCATCCAAATCTTTCAAATTATGCTCTGGAGTTTCAACTATAACACTGCATTGTCCAATAGCTCTCGCTTTTTTGTAAAATTTTTCATTCTCAGGCTTCTTCACCCTAAAATCAAGCATTGGGAATTTGTTAGGTAAAAGCAAAACCTCCCAACCATGGTTCGTTTCTCCACTTCCCGGACAGAAGGGGCAAAAATCCCTTGGGCGCCAAGGTCTCTTTTTTCTTACAGCAGAGACCATAATCCACTGACCTGTTA
>DQUR01000123.1 GCA_015662175.1 Thermococcus paralvinellae
CGATGAGCTCGAGGTAGAAGTAGGCACCCCCTCCCTCCTGAAAGACATCCACGCCGTGAGAATTTACTATCAAGCTCTCGCTCCACTCTGCCCCTCCACCACCGCCAGCAACAATAAAGCCCCTGTCCTTTTCCAGGGCAAGCTCGATGGCTTTGGTTGCTAAGCCCACAAAGTAATCTGGAGAAACATCTTTAATTTCTCTGCCAACCTTCTTTGGCTCTTTATATTTGCCGGGTCCTGGAAGTGAAACCCACTTTTCATCGGGAGCATTGAGCTTGGCCATCTTATAAGCCTCTTCAATGGCCTTCCTGATCTCTTCTTCATCCTCGCTGTCAATTATGCTTATTCCTATGCGTTTGTCCTTTATGCCTCTGATCACGGTAATTGTCCTTTGTCTCACGGAGGATGTTGAGACCTCGTTGAGCTCAATATTGACTCCTACGCTCCTGTTTCTATATATGGCTATTTCAAGCTCATCAAAAAACTTTTCACCGTAACGAACAAGCCCTTCCATTTCAATCACCCGATGATTATTCCCCCATCAAATCTCATGTGAGGCCCACCTGAACTGACAAATGCCATCTGCCCCTTTCCACAAAAGCCAGTTTCAATTCCAAAGTCCTCCCCCACGGCAGTTATCTTCTTTAAAGCTTCAATTGCAATTCCGCTGATTGATGTGTCCCTTATTGGCTTTGTAACCTCGCCGTTCTCAATCATATACCCTTCCTGCACACCAACCTGAAATGCTGAATTGAGCTGGGCCTGACCTCCCCTGAAGTCGACCACGTAATAGCCGAACTTAATGTCCTCGATCATCTCCTCAAAGCTCCAGTCTCCGGGCTCGAAAACCGTGTTGCGCATTCTAATTATCGGTGGGAAAGTGTAATCCTGAGCCCTTGCATGTCCGTTTGGCTCAATTCCCCACTTGTGGGCGTATTCCCTGTTGACCATGAGCTCCTTTAGAGTTCCGTTCTCGATGATGTGAATGTCTTTAACCGGAACACCCTCGTCATCGTACTTATCATTTCCAAAGCCACCATCAACGATCCTCTCGCTCATTGTAACGAACTCAGGTGCAACTTGCTCGCCCATGAGGTCTTTAAACGGTGAATTGATTGTAAGGTCAGCCTCAGCTAAATGCCCCAAGGCCTCGTGGGCAATGATTCCAACCACAATCGGCCCCGCAACAATTGGGAATTCTCCTCTCTTTGGTGCAACACCATTGAGCTGGGCGTGAAGTTTCTTTAAAACCCTCTGGGCAACGGTTTCATTGGTTTCCTTTGTCTCAAATATCTCCCAGCCGTAATCCACCTGCCCTATTGAGTCCCTGCTTGCGGCCAACTTGTCCCCCTTCTTGCCGGTTACCCATACATACTGGACGAGGTAATTAATATCCCACTTTATCTTCGTTCCCTCGTTTGTGAGAAGGATCTTTTCACCGCTAGCATCCTCATAGCGAATCATCGTTGACTTGACAGCTTTATCCTCCTTAAGGAATCTTTCAAGCTCCCTGAGGTGGCCGATTTTTTCGTCAATGTTAACCTCAGCCGGTTTAATCCTCATCTTACTCTTTACAGTGTCCTCAACGGGCCTTATCTCTGCAAGCTGAGTCTTTTCCCTCTTTGCTTTTGCTCCTGCTTTTGCTAATTTGTAGGCTTCTTCAATTGCCCTTTTCAGGTTTTCTAAACGATTGGTCGAAGAAAATCCCCAGGCTCCATCCGTAAGAACTCTTATTGCGACTCCTCTTTGGATCTTGTTGGTGAATGTTACAAAGGTTCCATCCTTGAGCTCAAGATTGGTCTTTTTGAGATTCTCATACCTTAACTCTATGTACTCTGCTTTTAAATTGTCCATGGCCCATTCAAGAGCTTTTTCAAGGGCATCCATCCCAATCACCACCTTACATTAATGTCTCGGGAGGGAGATATAAAAGCCTTTTGAGGGTTTCGATGGCTGTCGAAAAACGTTGCATCCTAACGGTTGGAGAAGTTCGTTGATTAAGGAATAGTCGAATATAAAAGACTTTGTTTTATAGTAATTTTCATCATCACTACCAAAATTTGACTTATTTCAGGCGAAAGTGTTATATATGATTAAGTGAACAAAAGTTAGTGTAAAAACCCATTTGGGGGGGTCGATGAGAAAACGTGCACTGCTGGTCATATTTGTGGCCCTACTCCTGGTCGGAGCGTACGGGACTTATGTGACCAGCTACCCTAAATATCCAGAAGTAAAAGGCTGTGTCAATCCATTTGCAGTTACAAAACCTCTCGGCAGGGTTCAGGAGAACTGGTCTAAAGCACACATATTCTTCAAGCTGGCAACTACAAGGGACTTCTGGAAGCTGGCAAAGCCGTGGGACGTTAA
>DQUR01000267.1 GCA_015662175.1 Thermococcus paralvinellae
GCAATTATAATCAACGCTGCGGCAATCATAAACAGATATTCGATTGCACCTTGGGCTTTTCTTCTCATAATCCCCCACCTCCATAAGTTCTTTCACAGTCTTTAAGGGGGAAAACATTATATAGTTTTTTGCTCAAATTTGAGGTGATTATACTCAACATGATTATTCAAGGTGTCATAGATGATATTAAAAATTTTTCAGGCAGAATCTGCAAATATTAAAGATTGTTTAAATGACATCGAAAATGGTCTAAAAAAAGAGCTAGCATCTATGCCGGGTAAAATAGAGAAATCTAAAATTTTCCTGAGTTTTGGAGCATTCATGAATATCACAATTGTGATAAGCATTGATGAAACCCAGCCGGCCGAAAAAGGAATAATAACCGCATACACGAGCGGAAAAAACAAAAAAGATGCGATGGAGAAGCTCCAAGATATTATTAACAGGCAGATAAAAAGCTCCATGCAAATCGTGGATTTTGAAGTCGGGACTTACACAACGCCGGTTACAAGGAGAACGTATGCGGTGGGGATTGTTGTATATAACATTCCCACTCATAAAATAGAGCTTAACCAGTTGGGCATAAAAGAGAGGAGAATGATTCTTGCCAGAGCCTTGGAACTGTTCAACTATAATCCAAAAGTGCTTAACATCTCGGAGGTCGCAAGAACCTTTGGAGTATCTCGCGACTCAATTTACTACGACATAGAGCAGATATTAAAAGAAAGGAAATCAACCGGTGGCTAAAGGCACTGGTGTTGCGGAGAGTACAAAAATCAAAAAAGCTATAATCGCCAGCATTTTCCTTTTTGTAGAGATAGGGCTGACTTCATCCAACGCTCCGGGATTGCCCATTTTCCCCATTAAAAGTATAATTCCCCCCCATATCAGCCAGCCGATCCAGAGGTAACTCAAAGCAAACAATGCAAAACCTAAGCCAAAGGTCAGATATGCATGTGCCCTTTCGTTTAGAAATGCCCTAGCTATGTGCCCTCCATCAAGCTGTGCTGCAGGAATCAGGTTCAGGAATGTTACCAAAATGCCCACCCATCCAGCTATTGCCATCGGATGGAAGAGTATCACATAGTCATTTCCAATGTGAAGGAGATATTTTTCCAGAATTATGAAAAATAGATTCGTTCCAAAGATTATGCCCCCCTCAAGCGGTACGAGTAAAACTGGCAAAGTTATGGAAAGCTTCAACCCGATTATGGAGACGGGCAGTGCAACCAAAAATCCAGCCAGAGGCCCGCTTACCCCTAGATCAATGGCAGCGTTCCTTGTTGGAATTGGAGATTTCACCCTGATCACAGCACCCATCGTCCCTATAAAGGAGGGAAAGGGGATAAAATAGGGAAACGTTGACCTTACTCCATGTAGGGTGGCGGCAATTTTGTGTCCCATCTCATGGGTTCCAAGAATTGTCATTATGCTTATTGAGAACGCTAAGGCATTGAGATAAACATTCCTGATTCCCGGGAGATTGTACTGGTCTAAGGCTTTAACGTAACCCATAGATAGGACATAGCCAGCACCAAATGTGCTTATCAGCGTTGCTATAAACAGTACTATACCAATGAGGGGATTCTCCTCCTTCACGTGCCGTGCGGGAAATACGTAGAGAACTATTTTTCCATTTTTCCGTTTTAATGCGGCCCAGTACCCTAAGGTCTCAAGTTCTTTTAATACCTTTTCAAAATCTCTCTCCTTGATGGCATGAACTTCAAATGCAATTACATTTGCATCCTTCTTCACCATGCTTCCAATCTCATAAAATTCTCTGATTTTATTCATCAGCTGAGGTATCGGCTCTTCCACAGCTTCAGCTTCCTCAGTAAATCCCATAAGAACCATGTCTCCTCCACAATGGGGACACGAACTCAAGGGCTCTGCGGATTCCCTCACCTCCTGACTGCCACAGTTAATACATTCATAAATACCTTTTGGCATCTTTCCACCTTATCTCTTTTCAAACCCATCATTTAAATGCCTTCCCCTTCATGGATTATAACCTCCCCTTTATCGGCATCAACCTCAACGATCTGACCACTCCTAATCTTTTTTATGTCAATTTTATCCACCATCGGGATTTCCGCGATTATTGCACCCGTTGCCACTATCGTTTCAGCGTTCTCGACAACAATGGCTTTCGGAGCAACGTTGTTCTTTTTGAGCTGGTAAATAACGTAGGAGCCAACGGTTGAGCCTTTGCCACGTGGGAATATAAGGATTTTGTCCTTCACGTTCTGCCCCTTTATATCGCTCTCAGCATCAGTTACAATGCCCGTTTTTGGATCAACGCCCCCTAAAAATGAGAGGGGTTTCCGGGAGACCAATGCAATCCCCTTTGCTCTTCCTTTAGTTATTCTCCTACCCTTAAGCTTCATTGTCCCACCTCACGGGGCTTTTAGGATTAAATCATCCGTATTGTCGAGCCTTACCTTTAGCCCGGCAGACGAAAAATAGAAGCTCGCCTTCCCACTGTTGGTTGCTATCCCCTTATACCAGTCCTCAATGGGGGATACAATCAAACAGGCATCGGTAATTATTCTCCCATTGTAGCGCTCTATAACTTCAGTGTAACCCAGGGAGTCCGCTAAACACTTCACAACCCTACTCGCCGTTATGAAGAGGGGTATCTTCAGCGGTCTCTTCCTCATCTTCAAAAGTTCGGCAATTTCTTTGACCTCGTGGATTGAGGCATGGGGGCATCCAATTAGAATGGCATCTATTTCACCCCAATCGGCATTGTACTTTTCCTTAACCTCCTTAAGTTCTTCATCATCAACCTGTATTCTGTCAAGCTTATCCTCAACGGCGGTTTTATATTCCGGGGTTTCGCCCTCAACGTGATACAAAGCAGTTGAGCCTGTCGCGGCCATTGAGGCCCCAAGCTCCTTCAAATGATCCGTTTTTTCGGGCTTAAGTCCCTTAAAATAGGGAACGTCATCCTTGAGGAGCTTTCCGAGGTGGTATCCCAGAAGACTGTAATCAACGAAGTTTTTAATTTTGGCCTGAACCTCAACGATAACCGTCGCCTTCCTGTTTTTCTCCAGATGCAGGCCGTAGTTGGGAGTTTTGCCCACTATCGCGGCGGCCAAACTTGATGGCCCACCCTCGCGGTTTGTCCTTGCACCCATAATCGAATTTGCAAAGCTCACGGCTGAGCTTTCGCTCCAGGCCAAGTGATCACCAAATTTTGGCATGTTTGCACCGTAGTAGGGGGTGCACGTGGAGGTAACCTCTATGCCCATCGCTTTGTAAATACTCAGAATCTCCTTCTGCTTTTCCATAAACTCCTCATTGCCAACCCCCGCGGGATTTAAGGTTGTGTAAACACTAACCTTGGCCCCAGCATTTAAAAGATCCCTCAAAAATTCCATGCCAGCGTCCCCGATATTCTTATAAGAAACCCCAGCTATCTGGGCACTTTTGATTGGGATTAGCCTATCGGCCCCGTAAATTTCCCCCAACGCTACAAGAATTTCCATTGCCTTCTGAAGGGCGTATCCATACTCTCCTGCTAAGATTAGCTCTTCCTCCCTCGTTAGGTACATGACACCACCGTTGGAAATACTCCATGGGGGTTTAAAGCTTTTACAGTTTTTAAACGCTGAGATTCAACGATGAACCAAAGACAGGCCGAACTGCGATGTGGTGAGCCCGTTAAGGAAGGCGGATCAAACGGATGACTCGATGAACGGTCATCGGAAATGGGTGAGAACTGATATAAACCATAAGGTGGTATCAACGAAGGGTGGTTGGGATGTTCATCTTCAAGAGGAAGGAGAAGCCCAAGGAGGAAAAAACCACAGTTCCAGATAGCTTAAGGGAAAAAGTAATACCAATAATGTACGACCACGGAACGGGGCTTTACAACCTGCTCAACCGTGCAACGCCAGAAC
>DQUR01000178.1 GCA_015662175.1 Thermococcus paralvinellae
CCCAACCACCCCCTCGTTGATACTACTTTACCGTGGTTTTTAACCTTTTATCAGGATACGGGAAACCATTATTATTCAGCCTTAAAACCCTTTGATAGAATAAAAAGAAAAGAAGGTTAGTTAAGTCGTCAGAACCTTCTGAATTAGCCACACAACGATATAAAAATTGTTAAACGGATTATTGGCCAAAACTCCTCGCAGTTAAAAAACAGAGAAGTTGACTAGGGATAATAAAAATCAATGGAACTGGAGTAGTTACTTGGAGCCACTTCTGGATATCTGGTAAATCTGTCCCTTAAAACGAATGCATGCCCCGGAACACATCCTTTTCAAAGGACAATTTTTGCACAGTGAACCTCCTAACTTAACTCTCTCGACATATCCCAGGCTTTCCAGTATTCTTATCATCCCCTTAACTTCCTCAACATCCATGTTTAACGTTTTAGCGATTTCTTTGGGATTTGCGTATCCTCTCTCAATAAGCCCAAGGACGTCTTCAAGGCTGGCCATTGTTTCACCCCAAGATAAACAATCCTAAATGATAGACAAGAATTCCAACGACGGTGGCAAGGACAAGATCGTAAAGCGAAGCAATCACCGCCCATTTCATTCCTCCCTCAGACCTTATTGCGGCTATTGTAGCTATACAGGGAATGTAGAGCGTTGTTACAAGGGCCAGAACAAAGGCCTGCAATGGTGCCATGGCCTGTCTCATTAAGACAGCCAGAGCCTCTTCACTTTCACCGACACCGTAGATTACTCCATATGTTGCAATGACGTTTTCCTTGGCAATAATTCCAAAGATTAAGCTCACTGCGGCCTTCCAGTCCTGACCCATAAGCCTAGTCAGGGGCTCGAAAAATTTACCAAGCCTCTCTGCATAACTTAAGCCCGAGCCCACTGGCTCGGGATAGTTGCTTAAATACCATATTGCAACTGCCCCAGCAAGGATGATAGTCCCCGCTTTCTTCAGGAATTCCTTGCTTCTCTCCCATGAATGTATGATTATGGTTTTCCATGAAGGGATAAGATAGTCTGGCAGTTCAATTACAAATGGACTTCCCTCCCCTTTAATGACAAATTTACCGAGTATCAGTGCCGAGATCAATGCCAGTCCAAAGGAGATTGCATATATTCCAACAGCAACAAGGGCTTGATGGCTTTCAAAGAACGCCCCGGCTAAAAACGTTACCACAACCATTCTGGCGCTGCATGGAACTAATGGATTAACCAACATGGTTAAAATCCTATCCCTTTCATCGTCCAATGCCCTGACAGCCATAACCGCCGGCACATTGCATCCGAAGGCCATGACCATTGGGATAAAGCTCTTCCCGGGTAAATTGAACTTTCTCATTATTCTTTCCATGACCACAGCTGCCCTGGCCATATATCCGATGTCCTCAAGGAATGATATTGCAACGAAAAGCAGGAAAACCAGCGGGAAAAAGCTTAGAACTGCTCCAACACCGCCAATGATTCCATCGACCACGAGACCTCTGAGGGTTTCGCTTGTTATATAACCACCAACTAAATCTCCTAAAGACGCAAAGAGAGAATCTAAAGCTTCCTGCATGGGTGTTCCAACTGTGAAAACAAACTTGAATAGAAGGTAAAAGACACCGAAGAGGGAAATCATCCCATAAACCGGGTGGATTAGGATTTTATCAAGCTGGTCGCCTATTGTCTCCTTCCTCTCAGTGGGGTAGGTAACGAACTGATGGATCAGGCTGTCAATGAACTCATACTTCTGGCTGGCAATTACCATATCGAGGGAGCGCTTGTAATGTTGCTCCAACTCGCTTATGTGTTTCATAATTTCATCCATCTTCTCCTGTCCCAGGTGCTTCAAAACAAGCTTTATTACCTCCTCATCCCTTGTGAGAAGCTTTATGGATAGCCACCTTACGTTGTACTTTTCAGCCAGGGGAGTCCCCTTCAGGATTTTGCTTATGTGGGAAATTTCCCTTTCAATGAGTTCGTCATAGATAGGGATGACGGGATTGGTTGTTATTTTTCCATCGGCCATGGCTACAATGGTTTCCTTGAGATCATCAATTCCGATGCCCTCCTTTGCATTCATCGGGACAACTGGGATGCCGAGGGCTTTTTCCACCTTTTTAAAGTCAATAGTGATGCCTTTCTTTTTTGCGAGATCAATCTTGTTTAAGGCGATTATTACGTTTTTAACCCCCATCTCAAGGATTTCCATCGTTAAATAGAGATTTCTCATCAGGCAGGAAGAATCGACGACATCGACTATGATATCAGCGTTTCCTTCAAGGATGAAGTTCCTTGCTATGAGCTCATCTATAGAGCGAGCCGTCAGGGAGTATGTTCCCGGCAGGTCAACAACCCGGAACTTCCTGTTTTTATATTTCATTATCCCCTCCTTTTTCTCAACGGTAACACCCGGCCAGTTGCCCACATGCTGCCTCAACCCGGTTAGAGCATTGAATATCGTTGTCTTACCAACGTTTGGATTGCCAGCGAGTGCCACAACCTTTTCCATCAGGATTCCCTCCTAACAATTATTTTATCAGCTATTCCCCTACCAAGTGCCACCTTTGAAGGGCCAACACCTATGATTACTGGCCCGGGGGGAGAGGACTTAATAACCCTAATTACCGTTCCGGGGGTGATTCCTAAGCCCAATAGTCTCTGCCTTGCTCCGGCACCTCCCTGAATGTCAATCACAACCCCTCGTTCCCCTTCCTTCATCTTACTTAAACGAACATGCATGTTCATCACCTTTAGGTTAGCCTAATTCCAATGTTCCCTTTGTAGGAATCCTTAAAAACTTTTGGTAAGCCTAACAAAAAAGATAGGTTTGAATCCTGAAATGAAGGTAACATATTCCGACCATGACGAGTTCGAGAATTGGATAAGAAATTTTTAGAAAGAAATTTTTAGAAAAGTATTTATACCGAGGATTTAACATATTGCCATGTGAGGTGGGATTATGGAAAAAAGGAAAAGTGAAACATCCCTGGGACTTGAGGAAAATGTTGAGGCAGCTCTGGCATATGTGCTTGGATTTTTGACAGGTATAGTGTTACTGTTACTGGAAAAAGAGAGCGAATTTGTTCGATTCCATGCAATGCAGTCAACGATAACATTCCTGGGGATTTTTATAATGCAGAGAATCTTGGTATTCATACCGTTTCTTGGTTGGCTTTTAGTCATGCTTTTAAGCCTTGTCGGCCTTGTTCTATGGATTTTGGGCATAGTTAAAGCATACCAAGGGGAGTATTACAAGTTTCCAATTGTTGGAGACATAGCGGAGAACCAAGTTAGAAAAATGAGCAGCTGAGGCAAATTTTTAAGGCCTTCCTTTTTATTTCTCACCATGCTCTCAGAGGTGATAAGAGAGATCAAGCAGTTCGCAAAAAATACTGGGCTTTACGAAAAGAGAATACTCCTCATGTTTTCTGGGGGAAAAGATAGCAGTTTGGCCCTATACCTTATGAAAAAAGCCAATTTGAATGTTTCTGCCTTAACATTTTTCCATAGGTGGAGCTGGAAGGAGCCCACGCTGTGGGGGATGAATTTCACCAGGGAACTTGGAGTTGAGCATTACCTTGTCGATATTACTGAAGGACTCCTTAAAAACTCAATTCGAAAGAAAGGCCCCGTCTGTATTCACTGCAAAAAGGTCATGATGAGAAACGCCTACTGGTTCGCAAAAATTAACGGTTTCGATGTTCTTGCCAAAGGGGACAATGCTAATGACAAGATAATTGGAGCATTGCTTGACCAGTGGGGGGGAGATATAAGGCTGAGCCAAATTCCAAGGATTGGGATTCCAGTATTCAGGCCTCTGATTGGATACACGGCAGAGGAAGTTGAAGAGCTTGCAGAGGAAGCTGGAATAAGGCCTTATAGAATGTACGAGTACGGAAGAAGAAAGCAATGGAGAGAAGGGTGTCCTTTGCAATACATTGACAAATTCGAGATTATCAGGCAGGAATATTTCGATCTGGCCTATGAGGTAAACTACGAGATAAGCATGCTCGCGAGAAAGTACAGGGTCAGGATGAGTGTGAGGGTTCCAAGTTTGGAGTTAATGTGCCATGGTTGTGATGAAAAGGTCTTAAGAGAAGCAGAGAAAATCATCGGGAGGTTCAAAAATGCTGCCGCTTGGAAAAATTAGGGGTGAAGTTTTAAATAAAATCATTCTGCGCAATATTGACATTGAGGATCCAAAGGTTGTCATCGGTCCGAGGGAGGGCTTTGATGCCGCAGTGATTGAATACGACGGTGAAAACTATCTCATCGTGGCAACTGATCCGGTTTTGGGTGTTCCAGAAGAGCACTTCGGATTTTTCACATACCATTTCGCCGCAAGTGACGTTGCGGTTTTTGGAGCCAAACCAAGGTGGCTGGTTGTTGATCTATTATTACCTCTAGGTTTTACTGAAGAAAAGCTTGCCGGAATAATGAAAGAGCTTAACGAGGAATGCAGAAGATATCAAACGGCTGTAATCGGGGGACATACCGGTGTTTATACCACGATCAAGGATATAACCGCCACGACAACGGCTTTTGGGTTGGTGAAAAAGAAAGAACTAAGATTACCACTAGCAAAACCCGGCGATGATATCATAATAACAAAAGGCGTTGGAATAGAGTTTGCCGTTGGGGTTTCATACTTCAGAAAAGATGAGCTTAAAGGACTCTTAACTCCAGCTGAGATAGCCAAGCTTAGAGGCATGTACAAGCTTGAAACCGTCGTTCCTGATGCATTAACAGTGAGAAAACTCGCAAGAGGGATGCACGATGCGACTGAAGGTGGCTTAACGGCCCTTCACGAGATAGCTGACAATTCGGATGTTGGCTTTAGGGTTTATTATGACAAAATTTACACTCCTCCTCTTGTCAAAAAAGTTCTTGAAGCCTTTGACGTGAATCCTTTAACCGTCTCATCAACCGGGACGCTGATAATAATTTCTCCCAGAGGGAACTCCCGAAGAATAATTGAAGAGCTGTCCAAAAATGGGATCAAAGCTTTCATCATCGGTGAATTTACGGA
>DQUR01000249.1 GCA_015662175.1 Thermococcus paralvinellae
CGTATACATTGCTTTGACACGTATACATTGCTTTGAAGCCTAAATATATAGCTTCAATCAGTCGAAGCAATGTATACGTGGAATTGTTTTTACCTACAGCTAAATCCTAATGTGGACACATCTCTCACCCTGGACGTAATTGATGTAGAGAACGGTTCAATTTTACGGCTAATGTGGTCTCGCCAAAAAGGATATTCTTCCACTCCGTGTTAAAGTGCACGCGTCCGTTCACCCTTGGGAGCGGATAGCCTTCTTTCTATTTCGGGGGCAGAAACTCCCACAAAAACGATTCTCGTTAAACAAGATCTCCTGCATCAGCATTTGGCCTCTCTTATTCCTATTCCCATCCTCCCCTTATCGGCCTGAGGCTCAAGTTTGAAAACTCTCAAGTTTGAAAAACTCCTTGATCCTCGAACGAAAACTTTGTCATCAACTGCATTCAATCTTGATGTACCAGCCGCCAGAATGCCCCAGTCCATGGGTGCGAAAGCTATGATCGATAAACCCGCTAAGGTAGTCAACATTGTGCTCACATCGAATTGCATGACTCGGGCTGGGCTTCTCCTTCTCAGGCTTTCCTACGGGCAAAATTTCGCCTGAATCTAAAAAATCTTTTCTCCCTTTTTGAACTCGGTAACCAGCAAACGCCCATCATATGCATTCCAGCTCAAGGATCGTTCGCACACTTAATTACCAACTCTTCGCCCCGATGACGGTAATGACCACCAGGTGAGCCCAGTGGTGTCCGTTAATGAGTAAAAGAATCGTGCTCACATGCACGGGCCTCTATATTTGGACGTGCCCACTTAGCAATTACCCGTAACAATCGATGCTCAAGGGCCTCCATTGGTTGTGAATTTAGACCTTTAGCACCTTCATTCTCTCCAATAGCCGTGTAACGCTCCTTGGCAGGTTATGCACCTCTTCCCTTTTCCTCCGATTTATTCAGCGAAATTAGTTAGCTCGATGTGAGTCTTAAGGGTGGATAACCAGAAGGGGAACTTGGCATATAAAAATCTTTAAAAGTAAAAGTTTAACCTTCCTTTGTAGGTGGGATTTATGAAGGTAGAACATAAGGTTGTTTTGATCCTCCTCACGGGTCTCGTGGTTTCCGCCATCTTAAGGACCTATACCGGGATTGTCGTTGCTGCTTTGGGCATTCCCTTTTATCTGGCATACATGGCAAGAGAACAGAACATCTTGGCCAAATCAAGGCTGTTTGACAGGGATTTATTCCTAATGATGGGATTAATGGTTCTCGTAATACTGGCTTTTGAGTATTTTGCAGACCCTAGGATAGGTTTAATTGCAATGGCCGTTGTTGTTCCCTTGGCAATATACTGTGTAGATAAATTAAAGGCTGGATAGAAGTGCTAAAATTTCTCTGGCATTCTTGCTCTCCTTGTATTCCTTCAGGGCTCTTTTTAATTCTACTAGGAACTCATCATTTATTCCAAATTTTCTCCGAATTCTCTTTGATATAGCGTTCTCATTCAAAAACAGCATTGCCATGGTGGATGTTAAGTTCTTGGGTTTTCTTCTCGTGCTTGCTTTTTCAAAGTCAATTATCCACACATCTTTCCCAATTATGATGTGCTTTCCCCCCTGAATTTGTCCATGGTCTATGCCGATGACATCGAGTCTATGCGCCTTTTTTGCAATCTCGATTAAATGGGTTTTTTCAACGTCTGCATATAGGAGGGGCTCCCCCTCAGCGAACTCTCTCACCAGGTACTCCTTTCCTTCAAAAGTTCCATAATCCACAAATTTCGGAGTTATGTTATGTCCTTCAAGCAATTTTAGGATCCCTGCCTCCAGTTTGAAATTCTTGCGTGGGGTGTCTTCTCTCTCAAGCTTCACAACGACTTTTCTTCCTTGGAATTTTCCAAGAAAAACCAGGCTCGTGGTTCCCTTTGAATAAAATGTTAATTTTTCTATGCCCCTCTCTCTCATAAACTCCTCAAACCTCTGTAATTTCTCCCTGCTGATCAGATGCTCAATCATGGTATTTTGGTGGTGGATTTGAAATATATATCTTTGGACTTTTTCCGATAGTCTTAAATATTTCAGAAACAAACTATAAATTGGTGATAGACATGGTGATAGCATTTATTTTGATGGTGACGGCCGCTGGAAAGGAAAGAGAGGTTATGGAAAAACTTTTGACATTACCCGAAGTCAAAGAAGCTTACGTCGTTTACGGAGAGTATGACTTAATCGTTAAAGTTGAGACAGACACGCTTAAGGATCTGGATCAGTTTATAACTGAAAAGATAAGAAAAATGCCCGAAATACAGATGACATCAACGATGATTGCAATCTGATGCTTTCCTTCTTCATTTGTTATTGGAATAAGTGTTCCTGTTGATAATTCTACTCTACAATGGATCTTTTAGGTAGTAATACTATTTCTAAACAGCAGTGTTCATGAAGTTAAAAAAATAAAAGTTCACCACTCCTCTTCTTCCCATTCCTCTTCCTCCTCCCAATCCTCCATCCATTCTTCCTCTTCCCACTCTTCTTCCCATTCCTCCTCCCACTCGTCATCCTCAAAGAATTCTTCCTCTTCTATTTCTTCAACTTTCTTTTTCTTTGGAGGTTGCATGTTTCCACCTCCCCTATTGTTTTTCTGCATCACCACTTTAAGAACTTTTCGTTAATAAAAGAGTTAATAAAAGAGTAGAAGAAGGGTCAGCTGACCTTTACGGGCTCAACATGAATTCCTCCATCCACTGAAATTCTTACGTAATGGCAAAATCCTCCTTCATCGGGCTTGGCATATAGCGGAGCCCCTCCCCTGCCGGTTATTACAAAGTGGACCCCGTCCTTTTCCCCATACCAGTAAATGTGAATATGGCTGAAGATCCCAAAGGCATCATATTCTTTCATGAGTTTGAGCAACTTTTCTCCATCCGCCAGCTTCATTGAATGGTCTTCCCCGGGTCTTGGATCAACCGGGGGTGCGTGCATGATTATTACTGGCTTTTTACCAAGTTCCCCTGCTTTTTCGAGCTCATTCTTGAGCCATTTCCACTGGGAAGCACTCAGAGAGTATCCGTTTTCAACATTGTTTATGAAGATGAAGTGGTAGTTTCCGAGGGTGAAGGAGTAATCCGTTGGCCCAAAGTATTTGTGATACACATTAATCCCTCCCCCTGATACTCGTGATTTCCCGCCGCTATAAAAACGGGTTTGTTGAAATCCCAGACTTTAAACAGCTCTCCCCATTCCTCAACCTTTCCAGAATAGACCAAATCCCCACCATCGATGATAAATATTCCGTTGTCTTTGTTCATGGCATCCCTAAGCTTCAGGAACACCTCCGGGACTTCCTTTCCACTTCCGGGCCTATGGTCGCCAAAAGCCAGAAATGTAAAGTTTTCAAGGTCCTTTGCCTGGATCACAAAATGCTTTTCATTTGTGGTGAACTTAACCCATGTATTCCGGTTTCTGCATTCTCTGGAATCTCCATAATGCTTGGGTTTATGTTTTCAACGATGTAAGTTATCTTCGCCCCATTTTCATTTTTAACCTCAACGCTCACATTAAAACCCAATGCATGGATGTAAACTCTTGAGCCGTTAACGTGTCTTATGAACCCGTCCGTAACCGTTACATTCTCCCCGCTGACAATGCGCCAGCTGTATATGAACGGCTCTTTAAAGTATACCTCCCCGATTATCCAGTGTTCTCCATCCTCCGGAATACCATTCCAGTTGTTGTCGCCTATCTCCTTCAGCACAACACCTTCAAAGTTTCCTCTTCTTAGGATATAGGTAACCTTTGGCGTTCTTTTTCCGTTTTTAATTTCAAGTGCATATCGCAATGTCGCACCAATTCCCGCTTTTCCATTACCCGTGAATATTAGCCTATCGTTGTTGTCCTCTTTATACGCCACAATCATTCCAATGTCCTGTCCAACGAACTTATAGCCCACCTTGTAAAGGACGTAGCCAAAATAGTCGTTGATTGTAATCAGCATTGGCTTTCCCCTTAACAGCTTGCGAGCATCTTTTGGGCTTAAGATGGCAATCCCTTTATTAAACTCACTTATGGGCCTTATCTGGGCATCTGGAA
>DQUR01000186.1 GCA_015662175.1 Thermococcus paralvinellae
ATTAAAACTCTCGAGGATGCAAAAAGGGCGGCAAAGATCATTGTCGAAGAGTTGGGAGCGAAAGCGGCAATAGTGAAAGGTGGACATTTGAAAATGAACGAGGCTGTTGATGTGCTCTATTATGGTGGGAAATTTAGAGAATACAGGGCTCCTTTTGTTGAAGGTTGCACCCATGGAACCGGCTGCTCATTCTCAGCGGCGATAGCTGCAAACTTAGCAAAAGGGAAGGGCTTGGAGGATGCAATTAAGGTTGCAAAGGAGTTCATAACAATGGGTATCCTTTATGGTGCAAGAATTGGAAAGGGACACTGTCCAGTCAATCAGAATGCTTGGATTGAAATTCCAGCGGAGAAATGGCGGGTCTATGAAAGCCTAACAAAAGCCGTAAAAGAGCTCGAGAGGATTGGGGACAGAATTTTACCCTATGTGCCAGAGGATGGTATGGACTTTGTTTATTCATTACCAAGGATTTATGCGAGGGAAACGAAGGATGTGGCCGGAGTTAAAGGGCGTATTGCTGGGAACACTGTAAAAGCAGTTGGTGGTGTTGAATTTGGGGTGTCAAGTCATCTGGCAAGGTCAGTTCTGAAGTTCATGGAGTTTTACCCAGAGATCAGAAGTGCCCTCAATTTGAGATACAGCGAGAAACTAATTGAGAGAGCCCAAAAGATTGGATTTAAAGTTTCATTCTACGACAGAAGAGAAGAACCAGAGGAGGCAAAAGCCAAGGAAGGTGCAACAACTCCTTGGGACATCGAAACAGCAATGGGTGAAAAGCCAGATATAATATGTCATCATCGAGAAAAGGAAGCAATGATGCTGATATTCGGGGAATCTCCAGAGGATGTGCTAAGAAAACTTAATAACCTTCTTACATAATTTTTTCTCATTTACTCCCAAAAGAATACAGAACCTTTTTGCCAAAAACATTATCCCACTTGAAAGTCAAGCATTGAGGGGAAAATCCTAAACACTCTTTTCTGTATCTTCTTTGTCCTCCCACTTAAGTTGACTATTCTCCCAGAATGTTGGGACAGAACATGTTGGGACAGAACCAATAAATTTTGAAAAATTTTTGAATAACCTAAATTGGCATACCACAAAGTATATATTTAAAGGTGCAACCTTTCATGAATGAGAAAACCCTCAGGGGGTGTTACCACATGAAAAAGTCAGTGTTGGCTTTATTTTTAATCGGTATTTTAGCATTTAGTGTAGTTGCTAGCGGTTGTATTGGCAAAGAAGAGACTGCCAAAACATCGGCAGGTAAAATCGCAATTGTCTACGATGTTGGCGGGAGGGGTGACCTAAGCTTCAACGACATGGCTTATTTAGGTGCTTCAAGGGCAGCTAAAGACTTTAACCTCAAGCTCGTTGAGCTTCAAAGCAACACTGAAGATGATTACGTCAGGAACCTTGAGACCCTTGCCCAGCAAGGCGATTACCTTGTCATAGTCGCCGTCGGATTCATGATGACTGATGCCGTAAAGAAGGTTGCCGCGGAGTATCCGAACCAGCACTTTGCAATCATTGATGGATTTGACCCAGAGATGCCAGACAATGTCATGATGATACTCTTCAAAGAGAACGAAGGTTCAGCCCTTGTAGGTGCCCTTGCCGCACTTATTACAGCAAACAGCGGTAAGGATAAGGTGGGAATAGTTCTCGGAATGGAGATACCGCCCCTCTACAAGTTTGAGGGTGGTTACAGATTTGGTGTCGCCTGGGCCAGGGACTACTACAAGCAAAAGACCGGAAAGGACGTTGATATAGATGTTCTCTACCAATACACCGGAACCTTCAACGACCCGGCCAAGGGATACCAGGCTGCGAAGGCCCAGCTTGGTCAGGGTGCCTGGGTCATTTACCAAGTAGCCGGTGGAACTGGTGTCGGTGTTTTCCAGGCAGTTGAGGAATACCTCAAAGCCCACAACCAGAAGATGGGCCCACCATATGCAATCGGCGTTGATTCTGCCCAGGAGTGGATTAAGCCAGGGGCCATCATCGCGAGCATGATGAAGCGCGTTGATGTGGGTGTCTACAGTGCCGTAAAAGCTGCCGTTGAGGGAACCTTCAAGGGCGATATGGTCGAGCTTGGACTCAAGGAAAATGGTGTTGGAATGAGCTCCGTTGATGACGTCATGGCAATATTCGATTCACTTCCCGAGGATACCCAGAAACAGAAGCTTAAAGAGCTTGGATTCAACAGCAAAGAGGAACTCAAGAAGTACCTCGAGGATACCAGGAAGCAGGTTCCCGACTGGATCTGGCAGGCAGTTGATGAGCTCAAGCAGAAAATAATCAACGGTGAAATTGTTGTTCCAAAGGCCCTCAACAAAGAGCAGATCGAGGCCATCAGAAAAGCTAAGACCTGGCAGGAGATGGAGGAACTCGCTAAGAAGTGGGCATCCTAATTTAATTTTACTTTTCTTAATTTTGGATCCTGTGTGGAGGTGAGCCTGTGAAGGAAGTTCCAATCATAGAGATGAAAGGCATCGTTAAAGTGTATCCGGATGGAACAAAAGCCCTGAAAGGGGTAGATTTTTCAGTTAAACAAGGCGAGATTCATGGTCTTTTAGGTGAGAACGGAGCCGGTAAGACAACCTTGATGAAGATCCTCTCTGGAATGCTTCATCCAACAGAAGGTAAAATCTATGTTAGGGGTAAGGAGGTTCGTTTTAAAAGCCCCGCTGATGCCCTTGCAAATGGTATTGGTATGGTTCACCAGCATTTTACCCTCGTTGAGGTTTTTGATGCTCTTCACAATATAATCCTCGGAATGGAAGGCCATGGCCTCCTTTCAAAGATAAACGTTGATAAGGCGAGGGAAAAACTCAAGAAGCTGATGGAGGATTTGAACTTCCGAGTTCCGCTTGATGTTCCCGTTGAGGACCTTCCCGTTGGTGTCCAGCAGAGAATTGAGATACTCAAAATGCTCTTCAGGGATGTTGATGTACTAATACTTGACGAACCCACCGCCGTTCTTACCCCAATTGAAGTTGAGGAGCTCTTTGCAGTTCTCAGAAAGCTCAAAGCTGAGGGTAAGACGATAATCTTCATCAGCCACAAGCTCAACGAGGTCATGGAGCTTACAGACCGTGTAACAGTGCTCAGAAAGGGAGAAGTTGTGGGAACCGTCAAGACAAGTGAGGCGACGCCTCAGCTTCTGGCAAGGATGATGGTTGGTAGGGATGTTGTTTTGAGAATTCAAAAGCCTCCAAAAGAGCCAGGAGAGCCCATACTTAGGATTGAAAACCTGTGGGTGAAAGGCGACAGGGGAGAAGATGCTGTTAAGGATTTGGCCTTTGAAGTAAGGGCTGGAGAAATCTTTGGCATCGCAGGTGTTGAAGGAAACGGTCAGACAGAACTTATTGAAGCGATAACCGGACTGAGAAGGCCTGAAAAGGGTCGGATAATACTCAACGATCGGGACATTACTGGCAGACCTCCCAAAGAGCTCTATGATGCTGGAATGGCCCATATTCCAGAAGATAGAACGCGTATGGGGCTCATACTGGACATGACAGTTACAGAGAACGCCATTCTAGGACTTCAGTGGAGAAAAGAGTTCCAACGCTGGGTGGGAACTGTAGACTGGGGGAAGGCAAAAAGACACACGGAAATGCTCATTAATGAGTTCGAGATAGTTGCTCCTGGTGTTGACGCACCTGTTAAAAGCCTCAGCGGTGGAAACCAGCAGAAGCTTATCGTTGCAAGGGAGGTAAGCAAGAAACCGGTTCTCATTATAGCCTCCCAGCCAACCAGGGGTGTTGATGTTGCATCGACGGAATACATAAGGAACTACCTCGTGAAGCTCAGGAACGAGGGTAAAGCCGTTCTCCTTGTCTCGGCAGACTTGGACGAGATACTCCAGCTCAGCGACAGGATGGGAATAATGTATGAGGGAGAATTCATGGGCATTGTTAAGCCCGAAGAAGTGACAACAGAGGAAATTGGAATGATGATGGGGGGAATAAAGTATGAAGAGCTCAATAAGTGACCTCATAGCAGCTTTCAACTTCAAGGCCCTTTTAGAGAGTCTGATTGCAATAGTTATCGGATTCCTGATAGGTGCGCTAGTACTTCTCGCCTTTGGGTATGATCCAGCGGTAGCTTACTCAGCCCTCTTTGGGGGAGCCCTTGGTTCCACCAACAGTATAGCCTCTACCCTCGCTTACTCAACCCCTATAATGCTGACCGCACTCACCTTTGCCATAAGTGCCAGAACCGGAATTTTCAACATCGGTGCGGAGGGTTCATTCTACTTCGGTGCAATCGCGGCGGTGATCTTCACAAACATCTGGGCCAACATGTGGTTTGGTCTTGCCATGGGAATACTCCTCGGTGCCCTCTGGAGCCTTCCAGCGGCTTTCCTTAAAGTTTACAGGGGTGTCCATGAGGTCATCTCAACCATCATGCTCAACTGGATAGCATGGTTCTTTGTCTTCTGGCTCGTCGTTGGACCTTATGCAAACCCAAACGATCCCAACAAGACCATCAGGATTCCGGAAAGTGCGAGGCTCCCACTTATAGGAAATACCAACCTCTCAATAGCCTTCATAATCGCTATTATCATGGCTGTCCTTTCGTATTACCTCCTCTGGCATACTGTATTTGGATTTGGAATGAGGGCAAGCGGTCTCAATCCTAGGGCAGCAAGATATGGTGGAGTTGATCCTAACAAGGCAATAATCTGGTCATTCATCATAGGTGGAGTTATGAGCGGCCTCGGTGGAGCTATGAAGATCATGGGTGAGCCCCCAACCTACGCCATAAGCCAGGGAATGGCCAACGTTTACGGCTTCGGTTTTGATGGAATTGGCGTCGCACTGGTCGGCAGGAACCATCCCCTTGGAATAATATTTGCGGCGATATTCTTCGGAATGTTACGTGCAGGAACGGCATTGATGCAGATAGAGGCCCAGGTACCCCTGGAGATCATCAAAGTCATCCAGGGTATCATCGTCATCACGATTGCCGTTCCCGGACTTTACGACCTGGTTAAGAATGTATTCAAGAAGGGGTGAGGTCTGATGGATATCGGGTCGATAATCTCAATCATTGTAACCTCCCTGATGGCCATGGTGCCAATAGTGCTTACCAGCGTCGGTGCCGTCTGGAGCGAGAGGGCTGGAGTCGTTAGCATAGGCTACGAGGGTGTTCTCCTCATGAGTGCTTTCTTTGGTGCCATAGTTGCTGAACTCACGGGAAGTGGGGTGATGGGACTCCTTGGAGGGATTGCCACGGGTATAGTCTTTGGAATGCTGCACGGCGTACTCACCGTATATCTCAAGGGCAATCACGTCATCCCCGGTATAGGTATCAACCTGCTTGCATTGGGTGTTGTTCCCTTCGGAATACTCGCCTACTGGGGTACCGCCGGTCAGCATCAGGTTACGGTCACCCTCTGGAGCTGGCAGACCAAGTATGGCAAGATAAGCCCGATGATTCCGGTGACGATAGCGATAGCCATCATCACTTGGTGGGTTCTCTTCAAGACCCCCCTTGGCCTGCGCGTTAGGGCAGTTGGTGAAAACCCCGAGGCCGCGGATGCCCTCGGTATAAATGTCGAAAAGTACAGGTTCTGGTCCACCGTCTATGGCCATGCCCTGGCGGGCCTTGGTGGTGCCTACATGAGCGTTGCCTGGCTTGGAGTTGTCCAGAAAGCAATGTCCGCGGGCAGGGGATTCATAGCCCTTGCCAACATGGTTTTCAGCGGCTGGAATCCGCTGGTGGCCCTTATAGGGGGCTGGCTCTTCGGATTCTTCGACGCACTGGCGACGTGGCTTGCCCCGCTCCACATAGTCCCGGGACAGTTTATTCTCATGCTGCCATACATAATGACCCTAATCATCGTGGCTGGCATCATAGGCAAGGCCAGGCCACCAAAGTGGGATGGAAGGCCATACAAGAGGGAGTAAGTTTTACTCCTCCTTTTTTCTTTTGGTTTTGGTTATGCTTTAAGCGGCGAGACACTCCTTATTGTTCGCATAAACACAATTAAAAATCAAAATTACTTCCTAATTAAAATCCCAACTGCCATTCCCAACGAAATTCCAACAACCAATGCTAAAAAAACATAAATAGTACTGATGTTTTCTGCTTTTGTAGTTTGCTGAATGATCGTTGTTTTTTGATCCAACTTTTGATTCAATGCACCCATTACAGCTTTGGAGTTTTCAATTAGGATTTCAGTGTAGGGTTTATCAATCCAAATTGTTGTTATATCTGCCAGAGGTTTGCCAGTTCTTCGAGAAAGCTCAAGGGCGGCATTCTTTAAAGCTTCCGGGCTCTGGGTCGAATATGCTATAAAGTCCACAGTTTTTGTAATCTCCAACAACTCATCAACGCTTTTTGCTGGAATTTCCTCTTCAGGCTTAATTGATGAAACAACCCTAATCCCAAGCCACTCAATGGCATACTGCTGAGATGGGAGCTCAACAATAGCTGTCGCATTTTTTTCTACCAGTGCTCTGTAGGACTTAACAATTCCCAGAACTTTAGCTTCAAACCTCATGTATTCCTTTTCGTAAGTTTCCCTGCTGGCTGGATACTTCGCGATGAGTGCATCCCCAGTTGCCCTTGCAATTGCCAGTGCATTATACGGATCAAGCCAGACGCCATGGGGATTGTTTTTGTTGTTGTACCACCGTTCTGGGAGAAAGTGAAAGCCGTATTTTGCATAGTCCTCAGCAAAAAGTACTTTTGCAGTAAGGACTTTTTCCTCCTGAAGCTCTTTCATTTTCTGCTCTACTGGCAGGTGTCCATTGGCTGTAACAACAATGTCAGCTCTCTTGATGAGTTCAATCTGATCTGGGGTGAGCTGGTATTGATGAGGATCGGCTCCGGGTGGGACAATATGGACAACATCCACGGAGTTACCAAATGCTTCTTTCACTATCTCGGCCAAGGGGGATATGCTCGCAACTATAAGGGGCTTTTCAGCTCTTGCATGGGGGATTGTAAATAGAATGAGGATGATTATCATAAGGCTTTTTTTGTTCATTTTAGGCCACCCTAAAATTGTAGAAAGTTTATCTTTAAAACTTTGTGTCAGGGATTTTAAGCTAATCCAGACTAATCACATAAGTGGTGACATAAAGACATGCGAAGACTTTTATTTGCCTTTTGAAGAGCTTATAATAAGGTGATGAAAATGAAGTTTGTATCAGCGGATAGACCTCAAACGAGGGAAGGATATCAATACCACATAGCATGTAAGCCAGGGGATGTGGCAAGGTATGTTTTACTGCCGGGAGACCCGGAAAGGGTGCCCAAAATAAGTGCCCTGTGGGATGAGGCAAGGGAAATAGCCTTCCACAGGGAATACAGAACACACACGGGAAAATACAAGGGAGTTCCAATAAGTGTAACCTCGACGGGAATTGGGGGTCCATCGACGGCAATAGCGGTTGAGGAATTGGCAGCTATTGGTGCTGACACCTTCATAAGGGTTGGTTCAACCGGGGCGATCCAGCCGGGAATAGAGATTGGCGACTTAATCATCGCAAAGGCTGCCGTTAGGCTGGAGGGGACGTCAAAGCAGTACGTTAGGGTTGAGTATCCAGCCAGTGCGGATTATGAGGTGATCCTGGCATTAATCGAGGCCGCTGAAACACTGGGGGTTCGCTATCATGTGGGGATCACGGCGTCAACGGACAGCTTCTATGTCGGTCAAGCTAGGCCGGGGTTAAACGGCTATTTCCCAAGCTTTGCGAAGCACCTGATTGATGACTTAAAACAGGCCAGGGTTACGAACTTTGAGATGGAAGCGGCAACACTATTTACATTGGCCAACATCTATGGTCTTAGAGCCGGCTGTGTATGTGCAGTCTTTGCGAACAGGATTACCAATGAGTTCGGGAAAGCAGGAGAAAAGGAAGCGGCATTGGTTGCAAGCGAAGCCGTGAAAATTCTGGCAGAGCGGGATGAGGAGAAAGAAAGAAAAGGAAAGAAGTTCTGGTTCCCGAGTTTAAGAAAGATTTAGTTTTTTCTTTTTGACTTCTTTTTGACTTTAATTTCTTGGAATTTGAAGTTTAACTCTCTAATTTTTGAAATCTTGAGCAAAAACATAGGATAAACGAACTCCAATTTAGATTTTCTTAGAACAGTTTATGGTGCGGTGGCCGGGATTTGAACCCGGGCCCGCGGCGTGGCAGGCCGCTGTCCTAGGCCAGGCTAGACTACCACCGCACAATCCGTTAATTATAAAATCCGGGTGGGTTTATAAGCTTTTCGCCAGCAAACTTTATAAAGAGCATTTTTAAAAACCCAATGGGCATGCCCCGGTGGCCCAGTCTGGATAGGGCGCGAGGCTGCGGACCTCGAGGTCCGGGGTTCAAATCCCCGCCGGGGCGCCATTCTTAAAAGGTTACAAGGTTAATCTCCAGTGGCACCTTTCAGGGCATCTTTGCAGGTGCAGTGCCTTTCCTTTGGAATGTATTCAATTGCTTTCATGAGGAGGTACCTTATCTCCTCGCTCTTCCTTGCCATCAATTCAACAACTTCCGCATGGGTTAGCTTTTGGG
>DQUR01000082.1 GCA_015662175.1 Thermococcus paralvinellae
ACGGGAGTTCTAACCTCCCACCAGTGGATGTGGTGGAGGTCTTTCCCGAGGGCAACTATGCTCTCCAGGATGCGCTGGAGGTTATCGCTTACACGAATGTTTCCTATTGGCTTGACGATTTCGCCGTTTTCAATTAAGAATGCCCCATCCCTTGGAATTGTTGAAAAGTCGCCGGTAACGTAGTTCTGGAAGCGGGTGTACCAGACGTTGGTGATGTATATGCCCCTCCTAAGCTCGCTGAAGAGCTCCTCCTTGGTGTAGTCACCTGGCTCAAGCAGGATGTTCCAGGCCCTTGGCCTTCTTAGGCCAGCGTTGGCCGTTGTTTTGGTGTTGTATTTCCTCGCAAAGCTTGTGTTCAACAGGTATGTCTTTAGCACTCCCTCCTCAATTATCGTTGTCTCTTGGGTTGGGACACCTTCATCGTCGAACCTTCTTGTTCCGTAGGCATTTGGCATGTTTCCCACGTCCTTCAAAACAATGCCTTCACTTGCAACCCTCTGCCCAAGCTTGCCAACCAAAAAGCTGAATCCCGCTTCAACGGCAAAGGCTGAGGCCATGAAGCTCATGTATGAGAGCAGGTTTGCGAAAGCTAACGGGTCAAAGATGACGTCATATTTGCCTGCATCCCCCTCTTTCGGATTGACAGCGAGCCTTGCTATTTCACCGGCCTTTCTTCCAGCACTTTCCGGGTCGAATTTTTTCAAAACCCTGACTGAATTCGTCCCGTGTCCACTAGATAGCTCATCAACAAAGGCCCTAACGCTTATTTCTATACCCGTTCCCTCGTCAAAGGCCTCAACACCGTTGCTCGTTGTTAAGTATAGCTTATTGTGGTCCGTATAGAGAACCCCGGCGACTCTCTTGGCACCTTCCTCCAGTGCTGAGTTTATCGCCATCTTAACGTATTCATTCGGCTCGTCAAGTTCAACTATTGCTCTGTCAAAGGTCTCTGGGATGTTTTTATATTCAAATGGACCCTCTGCTATACCGTAATAGTCACCCTTTGGCTCCATTGCTTTTGCCGTCTTAAAAAGCATTTTTAATGCCCCTTCGATTGTTCTTTCATCAAGGGATGTGAGCTCCGTTGAGACAAGCCTCTTTTCATATTCAGCAAAGATCATGGATTTTTGATAGTGCCAGTTTTTAGCGACTGTAATCTCATTGTTCGCAAATCTGACCTGTCTCCTCTGTATTTCATATGATAGAACAACGACGTCCCCAAAGCCGATCTCTCTGGCCTTCTTTAGAATAAGCTCATTAACGTCAAACATTTTCTCACCTCCTCAATACGATATCCCTAAGCCTCGCACTCGCTCCCCCCATCCATACCGGGACTCCCTGTCCGGGTTCGCCTTTTCCACACGTTCCCGGATAGAATTCAACGTCTTTTCCCACTGCATCAACACTGCTCCAGAGACCCTTCGTTGTAATCTCAAGAATGGGCCTCTTTACCGGATGCTTTATTTCACCATTTTCGATCAGGTAAGCCTCTCTACCAATGTACCTCTGCTGGTATCTCCTGTCATCAATGTTCCATTCGTTAAAGCTGACCATGTAGACACCAAGCTTCACATCTTCAATCAGCTCCTCAAAGGAGTAATCACCCGGGGCTAAATAGGTGTTGGCCATCCTTACTATGGGTTCCCTGTCGTAGTTTATCGCCCTGGCTGAAGCATTGGAGTGCTGACCAAGTTTGGCCGCATATTCTCTGTTTGTGAGAAACTCGTTTATAATTCCATCTTTAATTAGATACCTCGGACGGGCTCTGACGCCTTCGTCATCGTAGAGGTAAAAGCCCCAGCTGTTTGGTATCGTTGGGTCTTCAATAACGGTGACAGCTTCACTCCCGATTTTTTGTCCAAGCATCTGTGGTTTGATAAAGCTTTCTCCGGCCTGAGCTGCTTCCCTTCCAAAAATTCTATCAGCTTCGTAGGGATGTCCAACGCTCTCATGAACTGCTATCCCCGCAACCTCAGGGCTTATGACAACGTCGACCTTTCCTTCAGGCGGCCTCTTCCCTTCTTTTATTAGCCTTTGTAAGGCTTTGACATCGCTCAATGCCCTATTCCATGGTTCCGCTTTTTCTATGAGTTCCAAACCACCTGTAAATGCAGTTTTAATAAAGGGAGCCTGCTCAACCTGACCCTCTTCAAAAACCACCAGGTTGTATGTTATCGAAACCCTCGGGATGACGCTTTCCACCTTTGCCCCCTCATTGTTGACAAAATACTTGTGGGCAATCCAGTCCTGATAGCTTAAAAATCTCATTGGAACATTGACTCCACAGTTCAGGACTTCCTCTTCGATGAGCTTTAGATATTCCATTTTTTCCTCTCCCGAATAATCCCTGAAGTCCTTCTTCATTTTAACTTCATAATACACTTCATGAAATCTCTCCTCGCTGAACTCTATTGATTTGTTTCGAACTTTTGAAGCGGCTTTTGCAAGCTTAACAGCTTTTTTAACAGCCTCTCTGACGCTTTCCCCTGTCAGAACATTTGTCGATGCAAAACCCATTCCACCATTTACGAGAACTCTAATCCCAATTCCTCTGTCAGCTCTAATGCCTAATCCTTCCGGATTGCCGTTTTTCATGGAGATACTCATTCCTTCGTGCTCCTCAAACCTTGCCTCCGCATACTTTGCTCCGAGC
>DQUR01000069.1 GCA_015662175.1 Thermococcus paralvinellae
CCCAATATATATCGCCGCTATCCTATCAGCAGTTTCAGCAACATCATCCAAGTTGTGTTTTTATCAAATACAGTTATAGCTACACAAAATAACAGCAGGAACCAATTACGAAAAGCTTAAATGAGATAAATGCAAGTAACATCTGTAAAAGCTGCTCTGGTGGTGTGAATGGTTAGGGCATATGTTCTGTTAACTGTTGAAATTGGAAAAGTTGAAAAAGTTATAGAAGAACTAAAAAAGATACCTGGGGTTACAAAAGCAGATGCTGTTACTGGACCATATGATGCAATAATACACATTAAAGCAACGGACCTTGGAGAGCTCACAAGAAAAATATTGCATGACATACACAACATTGACGGCGTAATTGACACAACAACAGCAATAGTAGTGGAGTTAGAGGAAGAGTGACTACTTTTTTCTCCTCCTAGACTTCCTAAATTCCCTGACCTTTTGGGCTATTAACCTTAGACTTTTTGACTTTCCATACTTGCTTTCAATAATGAGCATCCCTCTTGTTCTAAGGGCCTCATCTAGTCCAGATAATCTTGGATTCAACTTGTCCCACTCAACTTCAACGACTTTCATTCCAAGGGTTTCAGTTGCTTCAATAATTTCATTGAGTTTAGGTGACTCAACCGCCAAGTTTTTAGAAACTTCCCTCCCATATTTTCTTGACAACTTTGCATCTAGTTCACTTGGCCATACTACAAATCTCCTCATTCTTAACACCTAAAAGATTTAAAAGACAGAAATGTTAAAAATCCTTTGGTGGGTAAAATGGAAATTCACTCAGTTGGAAAATTTCTAAAAGGTCAAGTGCGAGGGGGAGACATTGTTTTAATTGAGTATCCTAGTGCTTATCCTTTTGAAGATCTTGTATGGGGAGAAATTATTCCCGAAATTTCTCATGATAACCAAATAGTTGTTGACGACTTCTTTGGTATTGGAGATTTAAGCTTTAGAAATTACATCAGGAAAATTTCCCCAAAGGAGTATAGGAAAATTATTGAAATTACAAAGCATATAAAAGTAATCAAAATAGGTCCTGGAAGAGCTAGTTATGGCTCAATCGTCGATGAGACGCCCCTAACATATGAGATATCTGAGTTCATGAAAAATTACTACGATGCAATTAGAAAAGCCCTTGTAGAGTCAATAAAACCACTGTACTTCCTGAGCTTTGGACTGGCGGAGTACTTATATTTTGGGAATGAAAGAGCTCTTCAAGCTATTCTCTTCAGCATAAGCAATCTTCCATTGGAGGACTGGACCTCAATTTACTTGATAAATAGGGACTTAGTGGAAAAGCCTCAATTAGCAATTTTAGAAGACATTTCAGCGTGGATCCTTGATATAAACCAAGAAGAAGAGAAATTCACAATCAAGATCAAAAAAGAAAGCTGACGGTGAGAAAAAGTGATAAAAGAGGGAGAAAAGATCCTATTGGTTGATCCACGGGGAAAGAGACATTTAATAACTGTAAAAAAAGAGGAATTTCACACCGATTTAGGAAAGGTAAATCTTGAAGAAATAATTGGCAAGAATTTCGGAGATATCATTAAATCCCACAAGGGGCATGGGTTCAAAATTTTAAAACCTAGAATAGTTGATTTCATTGACAAAATGAAACGTGGTCCCCAGATAATTCATCCCAAAGATGCTGCCCAAATTGTAGCTTTTGCTGGGATTTCTCCCGGAGACTTTATAATTGAAGCAGGTGTTGGAAGTGGAGCATTAACTCTCTTTTTGGCAAATATAATTGGACCTAAAGGGAGAATAGTTGGTTATGAGGTTAGAGAAGACTTTGCAAATCTTGCATGGGAAAACATCAAACGGGCAGGTTTTGATGATAGGGTCATCATAAAGCTCAAGAGCATTTACGACGGAATAGACGAGATGGACATTGACCACATAATTCTAGACTTGCCCCAGCCAGAGAGGGTTGTTGAGCATGCTGTAGAGGCTTTAAAACCAGGAGGATACTTTGTCGCTTATACCCCATGTATAAATCAAGTTGCCCGTCTTTATAAAAAGCTGAGAGAATTTAAGGAGTATTTTATGAGGCCTAAAACTATTGAGTGTTTAATTAGAGAGCAGGAAGTGAAGAGAGAGTGCATAAGGCCGAAAACGAGGATGATTGCACATACAGGCTATATCACGTTTGCAAGGAAGATTTAGTCAGCAGAGAGGGAGGTTCATCATCACATCAGCGTACCGTGAGGTTCATCCCCAATTCTGAAATTTAGGCTCTTCTTTTTAGGATTTTTGGTTAAGTTCTCAATTTGATGATGTAGTTAATCTTTAGGAATGTCTAGGAGTGACACATGTATGGAGGTGTTCATTATGTTAAGGTACTCATAAAGAATCTTAGTTAGGGCTTTTGAGGATGGAAAAGGAATCCCTAATTCAATGGAAAAGGAATGATGGCTTGCAGTATTTGCAAAAGAAAAACGACCTTAAGGAGGGAAATTAGTTCGCCTGTATTGACGATCCAACCTTCAATACATATAAAGTTGATTCAACCTTAACGGAGTTTGTTCTTAACAAGGCAATAGGTGCTGCAAGGACTGCTCCAAGGCTTGGAATGTTGTGGATGAAAACACTCCAACAAGAGGAGATGGAAGAAAAGCCGCAAAAGCGATACAATAACCAATAAAGAGAAGATTTATATGGAGCAATATGACAAAGGAATACAGGCGATGACGAGCTCTAGGGTATCTGAAATGTGATGAAAAAAGAAAGCCGAGCTATTCTTCCTTTTCTTCCCCTTCAATCTCCTCAAGGATGTGCTCAAACCTCTTGAAGTCTTCACCTTGTGCAACGAGAGTTATGAATTCGTCAATTTCCTCCTTTTCGAGGAATGAACCCACCAGGAGCCTTCCAGTGTAGCGGTTATTCTTAATCTCCCAGAACATGTAGAATTCGGGGAACTTGTTCTTAATTTTTCTATATGCAACTCCATATTTAGACTCTTTGAGTGGATTCTGCTCAAGGAAGAAGTGGTCCTTTGAAAGCTCAATTTTATGAAGAATAGCCCCACGCTTAGTTCTCACGAGCTTAACCTTAACGTCCCATTCCTTTAGGGTTCTCATAAAAACACCCCCTGTGGAAGGCAAAAGCGACTAAAGACTCTTTAAATATTCAGCATACTGCTCGGCGGTCATGAGGTTCTTTAAATCCTCCTCAAGGTCTGACGGCTTAATCTTAGCAATCCAGGTATCATAAGGATTTTCATTGATTTTTTCTGGACTATCTTCAAGCTCTCCATTAACTTCAACAACTTCACCGCTGACTGGAGCGTAAACTTCACTCACAGCCTTGACGCTCTCAATTTCACAGAGAACATCACCCTGTGAGACCGCTTTCCCAACTTCTGGAAGCTCAACGTATGCGACATCGCCAAGCTCCTTTTGAGCATAGTCGCTTATTCCGACAAGAACAGTTCCATCATCTAAAACCTGAACCCATTCGTGCTCCTCTGTGTAGTATAGTCCCTCTTTAACCTTATATTCTCCCACCTCAATCATGAGAACCACCAGAGTATTTTACAGTCAAAAAACATTTAAACCTTTCTCCATCAAAAGTTAAAATTTGGTCAGGAGTTCCGTATCTAAAACTTACTGAGTGTAAAGTCGTGAACAAAAAGCACAAAAAGAGGTGTATACAAAGCCAAAAGCAAAAATCCAAATAAGGCCCAACCTACCTTGGCAAAGGAATCGAAAACAAATTGGCCAAGTACGCAAGTTCAAAGCCTGAGCCTCTCGAACACAAGAGAACACGCTTCGAAAAAGGCGAGGATTTTTAGGAACCACTAAGAAAGTAAGACAACTTTGACCAAACGTCCTTGAAGTTTGATAGGAAAAGATTTAAATATGCATTTCTACACATAAATGAGTAAGAGGTGGCAAAAATGATGCTTATATTGGAGGCTTACTTTAAGAATTATCCAGCAAGAAGGAAAGTTGCGGAGTTTTTATTTGAAAATGGACTAAGTGTTAAAAACGGAAAGATATACCTAAGAAACGTAGAGATTCCAATAAGCGAATTATCAAGGGTCATTGGAGTAAATAGGAAGATAATCTACCATACCATCGAATACATTGAAAAAACTTATCCACTAAGGCTTATTTTTGGGCGATTGAACCCTTTGCCAAGCTTAATTGAAGTCGCTCCAATAATGGGCTGGGAAGTTCTTGAAATAGAACTTGAGAAAGACCGTTATTCCCACGCAATTTCGAGCGTTCTCCAGATTCTCTCAGAGAACAATGTCCCGATAATGGAAATTTTCAGCAAGAACTTGAGAGAGGAAGATAGCAAAGCATACATAGTTATAGATGGGACTTTGCCGGTTGATGTGTTCGTAAAAATCAAAGATATACCAGGATTCAAAAAGCTTATCCTCCATACACCAGAGAAGAAAGAAGAAAACTTCGTGTGTGCTTACTGTGAAGTGCGATATTGTCCAAAGAAAGTGGTGCTGGAAAAAATTAATGCAAAAACTTAACCAACGATTCTAAATCCCTTCTCCCCCTTGGGGTTTTCCCATTCGACCTCAACCCTTGTGACCCTTGCAAATGGGGGTCCCTGATGTGCCCAACCGATTAATGCCTCAACCCTCTCCCTTTCTCCCTCTATCACAGCTTCAACGCTCCCATCGGGTAAGTTCCTGACCCATCCACTTACCCCGAGCTTTCTTGCCTCCCTTTGCATGCTCCATCTAAAGCCAACACCCTGAACCCTGCCATAAATCCTTAGATGTGCCCTTACGATTTCCATCTCAACTCCCCATTGAAAATAATCCAACGCAAGATTTAAGTCTATCTTTTGAGGTCATTTATATTGGTGGTAATATGAGCGAGATGATACTTGTTTATACAACATTCCCGGACTGGGAGAGTGCGGAGAGGATTGTCAAAGAATTGCTCGAAAAAAAGCTTGTAGCGTGTGCCAATCTAAGAGAGCATAAAGCCTTCTTCTGGTGGGGAGGCAAAATAGAGAAGGATGACGAAGTCGGTGCAATTCTTAAGACAAAAATTGAGCTTTGGCACGAGCTTAAGAAGGAGCTCAAGGAAAGGCATCCCTACACGGTTCCAGCAATAATCAGGATTGATGTTGATGCCGTAAATAGGGAATATATCAGGTGGTTGTTAGAGGTCACAAAATGATTAGAAATGTAAAACCCCAAATTAGGGTTATAGGTTTTGATGATGGTACTTTTTCCTTTAAATCGAAGATGGAAGGAGGCAAGACCATTCTGATTGGAGTTGTCATGAAAGGTTCCCAAGATGTCGTTGGAATTTTGTCAAGATGGATTGAAGTTGATGGGACGGATGCAACGGAAAAAATGATTGACGCCGTTGTAAATTCCCGCTTTAAGGATTTGAGGGTAATAATGCTGAAGGGCATAACCTATGCCGGCTTTAATATTGTTAACATAGAAAAGCTCAGCAGGAAGACTGGTTTGCCCGTAATTGTTGTTATCAGGAAAAAGCCAGATTTAAAAGCCATGGAAGATGTCTTAAGGAAGCATTTTCGGGAGGCTGAAGAGAGAATTGAACTGTTGAGAAAGAGCGGAAAGATAAGGGAGCTTATCCCAGGCAAGTTATTTTATCAAACCTATGGTATTGAACCAAAAACAGCGGAAGAGGTTATCATAACAACCCAAAAAAGCTCTCTAATTCCTGAGCCTCTCAGGTTGGCCCATATGATAGCCTCTGCGGTTATGACCGGGGAGTCAAAGAGGGAATAGGGTTATAGTGTTAATACCAAACCTTTATATAGCCTTTGCATCCACTTTTAAATGGCGGCGGACTAGGCCGGGGGGCTCGGCGTCCCCTGTAACCCGAAACCGTCGATATGCGGGGGCCGAAGCCCGAGGGGCGGTTCCCAAATCCAGTGGCGGAAACCGGGACAAACGATGAGCCCTCGTCCCACGGGGCCGGCGGTGGGCGGGGCGGAGCTGAAGGGCTCCGTTAACGCCCTTTGCCCGCCGAACCCCGTCAGGCCCGGAAGGGAGCAGCGGTGGGCGGGACGTTCGGCGCTCGTGGGGTAGCGGGGGCAAGG